>JAJFIN010000191.1 GCA_021774955.1 Alphaproteobacteria bacterium
TGATAATTGTTTTTGGTGAGTGAGATCGGAGGCAAAGGCCCAATCGGCAGGTAATCTAAGGATCGCTACATCTGCAAGCCATGGAAGGTCTGTACCTTCATCCTCCGTATCGGGATAAATAAATGCCGTATGGCCGATGACGTGAAAATAGTTGGATTGAATGGTCGGTCGGTAGGGGTTGCCCTCATTGGTGCCCGGCACACCTTCCCAATCCTGAACCAAGCGATAGGTGAGGGTGAGTGTTGCACCCGGCTTATGGGTGATGAGCCGCGAGGAAAGTGAGGGTTCGGCAATACTTGCGAAGGACCCATTGACGACCGAGAGGTCTTCAATGGCGCGCCATAATTCCTGCTTACCGCCCCATTCAGAAGGTAGCGTGATCTTGGTCTCGCCGGATTTTCGGCCTTTGAAGGTGACGGCGAAGTGAAGAGCAGTGAGCTTTTCTTGCTCAATGATTGGCGCCACTTGGTACTGGATGGGTCTTCCAGTCAACGGTTCGGAAAGGGCTGCCTGAGGGGCACTTTCTGAGCAGGCGATTAAACCAATGATTGCTGATATGAAAATCGATACAAGTCGCACGCGATAATTCCTACTTTTGGCAATGATAGGGCGGCATATCTGTTTATCATCCCACGTCATGCCGGACAAGCGTGAGCCACGATCCGGCATCCATACCGTGAGTTAATTCAAGTTAGCGAAGGCAGGTGCGAGTGAGTTGATAGGAAAAGGGAATGGACACGGGTAGAGTGGCAGCCACTTTATTAAGCGGTGTACGTAGTAACAAATATTTTTGAAACACATGTTTCAGATGGATCTAAAGTGGATACTGCAATATCTTTTTTACGATACTCATCGACAATTGTACCCATACACGTCTGTTACCTACACCTGACGCGATATCACGAGAGGGTATAGACCGCAAATGATCAATGCAATTCCTAGAGGTAGACCCAACTTGTCATCGTTGATATACGCTTGCTTACTCTGTTCGTATGATTTAACCAACTCCGCACCAATTTTAATCTCCCATACCAGATAGGCCGCCTTACCAGCGACAGGATCCTTTTTCCTGTCAGCGTATAGCACAGCTACCTTGTATTTCGAGTTTTTTAGAGATTTGTAGATTTGATGATGCCCGTTCATCTTCGACAACACTCTAAATCGATTGGAATTGTTGGATAATGTGAAAGTAGTATCGTATTTGGACTTGGATAATGTTTCGATGAACCCTTCAGTATAAAGAAGAGTACCTTTGGGAGGAACATTATCTCCCGCATTGCTCCAACCGACGATAAACCATACCCCCAATCCCACACTAATTAGTGCAAGCGCAATTAGCATGGTTGTGCCAAAGCTGTGCTTTCCTTGCATTTACGTTCCAATCGATTTGGATGAGGGACATCTGCGCTCTTTCCAATTCACTCCTGCATCGATTTCTTGACCGCTTCGCGTTCGCCGATTTGGCCTTTCCACCGATTGAAATGAGTGTAGCTATCGGGCATATCAAATTCGGTGACCCGCGGGAAGAAATCGACCGCGCAATAGGCGGTGATATCGGCGGCGGTATAGCGGTCACCAGCAATGTATTCTTTGTCGGCGAGTTCCTTGTTCAAGATTTTCAGGCGATTATTGGCGATGCCGCGCTGAATTTCTCCGAACTCCCCAACTTGCTTTTCAAGCGCGGCCATCATCGGATTGGTATGACGGAAAGCCCCGGCCATCGGCATCAGAAGTTCAAACTCCATGCGGCGCGACCACATATCGATCAGCGCTTGTTCTTTGAAGTCTGTGCCCAGAAGGTTTGGCTCGGGATAGAGACCTTCGAGATAGTGGCAGATCGACATGGTTTCGAGAAGGATGGTGCCATCGTCAAGCTCTAAAGCCGGGACGCGGGCATTGGGTGCAACTTTTCGGTAATCCTCAGCTTTGTGCTCGCCCTTTAAGATGTCGATACCGACTTTTGGGATATCGATATTCTTTTCTTCCATGAAGATGCGCACGCGGCGTGGGTTAAGCGCGACTTTGTTGTCGTAGAATTTCATGATGGGCCTCTCATTGTTCAGCGGTGATTTCAATCGCGGGCAGTTTTATTGCCGGATTTGTTGTTGTTTAAATATCGCGAAACAGTTTAGGGGAGCCCACAGGCTTTGGGTAGGAGAGATCCATAACGTCAGCGTGAGCCTGCACACATTGTGAGGGCTTTACCCGCTTTTACCGACAAGTGGCTTTTTATGCCGCGTGGGCGGTGTTGTCGTTGTCAGCGAAATCCCGGCGCAGGGCGGCCAAATAAGCGCTGATTGGGCGTCCCACTTTGTTCTTTTTTATTTGGACTTCTTGGATGTCCATGACTTCGAGCGGATGTTGACCGCAGAACTCCTCGAGTTCTTTTGCGGCTTTTTTGACCGACGATCCGCCATGGGTGATGACGAAGGAGACTTGCGAAAGTTCCTCGCGATAGCGTTCGGCGAAATCTCGCATCGGGGAAGCTATGTGGCCCGCCCAAAGGGGGGCTGCGAGAATGATCAGGTCATATTTGCGGAGCGGTGCGGTTACCGGTGTGATCTCTGATGCCCTGTGCCTCAAGCTCTCAAAAATAGCTCGGATCGCGCCCGACAATCCTTTGCGTGGCCTCTCTTCGATGAGCTCTGTTAGGTCTGCGCCGAGCCTGCCGGCGAGTTCTTCAGCGACTTTGCGGGTGTTTCCAGTGAAAGAATAATAAACAACAAGCGTTTTCATTGTGCTTCTCCAAATGCAGAGAGGCACCGTTCTCGATCACCGCGCTCTCTGTGAGCGGAATTGTTAGAAGTTTGTTTGGGCCAGAATATAGGAGAAAGATGCGAAGAGCTTTGATTGCGATCAAGTCGATTTCTACTCGGCAGGTGCCGGAGGGACAACCGGTTTTCGGATCGAGAACGTTGTCTCATTGTCCGGCTTGGGATCGAACGGCACGAGTTGCGATAGCACCAACGAGGCCATGGCGATACCGGAGCCGATCAAGAACACGGCGGTGTTTGACACGATCCATATGAGGCCCAAGATGGCCGGCAGGCCAACAGCGGCAATGTGGTTGATCGAAAAGGCGACTCCGGCGGTTGGCGCGATATCGGCGGGATGGGCGATCTTTTGGAAATAGGTTTTGATCGCGATGGCCAGCGCGAAGAAAACATGATCGAGCAGATAAAGCCCGGCGGCGACGCGACCATCATCGACAAAAGCGTAGGACGTGAAGATGAAGATGAGGGCAATATATTCGCAGGTCAGCGCCCGGCGTTCGCCCCAGCGATGGATCAAGCGGCCGATCTTCGGTGCCAGCCAGATATTCATGGTCTGAGTGACAACATAAAGCGTGGTCATCAGCTCAATGCGAAAGCCGAACTTCTCGACCATTAAGAAACCGGCGAAGACGACAAAAATCTGTCGCCGGGCACCGCTCAAGAATGTCAGCGCGTAATAAAGCCAATAGCGTTTGCGCAGAACGAGATGCTTGTGTTGTTCGACCTTGGCTTCGAATTTTGGGAAGCTCATGAATGCGATGAGCGCCAAGGCGATGGTCAAGCCACCACCGGCAAGGTAGATCGCCTCATAGGGCAGGCCGAGCACCAGCCATAAAAGATAGATGAGACCATAGGCAACGAGGCTGGCAGTGGAGCCCACCGCAAGCAGGCGCCCAAGCATTTCTGGTGCGCGATCCTTATCGATCCATTGCAGCGTCAGGCTTTGGTTCATGGTTTCGTAATAGTGGAAACCAATCGACATCAAGATCGTCGTGCAATAAAGGCCGAAGGCGGACGGGAAAAACCCGGTTAGCGATGTGCCGATGCCGAGAAGGAGGAGCGAGACCAGTGCGAAGGTCTGCTCGCGGACGATAAGCAACACAAAGACAGCGGTGAACGCTAGAAAGCCCGGAATTTCGCGCAGGGATTGCAGCATGCCGATTTCACGGCCGGTGAATTGCGCGACTTCGATGGTGAAATTGTCAAGTAGGGGCCGCCATATCGAAAATGACAGCGGCATAGCGGCGGCCATGATGAACAGCAGCATGACAGGTTCGTTGCGCCAGGCTGCCAATTTGGCGATGGCGGTGGTTCGGACTTTATTCACGTAGGGGTGCTCGCTTTCTATGCGGCTATTCTACCGTCTTTGGATGCGCGAGCAAACCGCCGGTTATGGAGTCGTCGTGAACAGGCGGGGATATGTGATTTGTGAACAAGAAGTTGGTTTCCTGTGCCCCTTGCGAGGCACAGGTTGTAGCAACTTGTGTGAGTGATTGTTTCTTATGGCTTGTTGATTGCCACCGGACCGGAGTGACTGGAAGCATCATTGTCAAAACCGACCAACAAGGAATCAGATCCTTGACCCAAAGCGAGTGCCTCTGCTCGATCATCATCGAAGGCTTTAACAATTTTGATGTCGGCAGGATTCGGAGTTTTACCTTCTCTTAACCAGGATTTGTCCTCCCAAACATTACCATAAATCTTGTATACGACGGAACAGTTTTTCCTGGGGTCACCATCTTTCTTGGGTTCTGAATCATAAGACATAGTCGCCCAAAGTTCTCCATTCTTATCGGTGAGCAGGGATGAGATATATCTCTCGTGGGCATTTTTTGATCCCAATTTGCTGGTGAGACACGATACATGTGACGCGACTTTATAGTTGACCTTTTTTGTGTTTTTGAGGTCGATTTCTTTTAGCCACGTGCCAGCGTTCAATGAGAAGAGGAATAGAGAACCATCCGTTTCCTTCCATTCGCTGGCAGTAGAATCTGCGAGGCGTACGCCGCGGTGGCTCAAAATCACTTCAAATTTGCCCATATATTTTCGACAGGCTAGGCCTTCATAGTTCCAACGTTTTTTTTCCTCAAATGGATTAACAAGTTTGATTGATTTATTGATTATGCCTTTCCAGCTTCCATTGTTGGTCAAAGTGATGTGAAACAAACGGCCCTGAGATTCATTTGCTAGTAGGGTTACTGTTTTGCCATCCGCAGATTGGTCGAGGATACAGAGATCTTCAAGGTCATTTGGCATTTTCTCTTTGCCAAGACTTATTGCTGCGCCCAGATCAACTCTGGAGAATTTATAGTTGGGAACCGCTGCCGTTCCTTCATTTTTTACCGTGCCAAGATACCTCGGAGATTGTGATCTTGTAGGTTTGTCAAAAATAAATATGGGTCCGCCTGGATTCTTTTGATCATGAACATAAACCCATTCCTTTTCAGAGATTTTCCCAAGGCCGCTGATATCGTTATTTACCGGCTTAGTCGGTGCTGCTTGCGTTGAAGTTGTTACTTTTGGCGCAGGGCTTGAATGATACCCTCCATCGTGATGCCAATTGGGATGATCGAAATTCATCATGGCATATTGAACGCCGTAGCCCGCGAGCGCGACAAGGGCGAATGTGAGAAATAATCTGCCAGCGAAGTTTGTGGTTAAACCTTGAATACTTGGCAATGGAATGCCAATGATCCGTCGAAGTAAGTCAATCAGTGCAATGAGAATGAGCCCTGCTAGCCCATAATGAACAAGTGTGTGAATGAGTGCGTTTTCCATGAAGCCCCCCGGCATTTGGTGTGAATGTGTACGCCTACATTGTCGACATATTAGGCGTTCTCATATGTGCAGTCTCGGTCAATTGCGCGAGAAGAGAGGGTTCACAAAGAAGTGTTGTGGATAAGCCGGCACAGGAAACCGATGTTGCAATCACAGGTGAGTCGTGCTGAA
>JAJFIN010000192.1 GCA_021774955.1 Alphaproteobacteria bacterium
GGCTTGAGGAGTTTCGTTTCTATCATCGCAAAGACGGTCTGATCGTCAAAACCCGCGATGATCTCATGTCGGCCACCCGCATCGCCACCATGATGATGCGCAAAGCCGGCTCTCTCAATCCCAAACCCTGGAGCCAAGCGGACACGAAGTGGATCGTGTGAGGGCTTGAGACTAGGACCTGGCAAACTGCAGAAGGACCCCGATGTCATGACCGTCGGCCGCTATTAAAGCGGCAATGTAGTTCTTTCGCACAACACTGATATCGCTGAGACTGGCACCGCCCCAAGTAAAAGGCGTGCCACCAAGTTTAGAAATGAGCAGATCGGCCATCAAGCGCGTGTGCCGTCCATTGCCATTGGGGAAGGGATGCACCACGACCAGGCGGTGATGAAGCCGCACGGCGATCTCGTCTACCGGATAGGTCTCGTGATCGACCCAATAACGCACGTCATCCAATGTGTTCGCGAGTTCAGCTGCAATACGGTGAGGTTCAATTCCAATGTTGCGCTCGGTATGGCGATAAGTCCCCGCCCATGACCAGATCTCGCCGAACATTCTTTTATGCAGAGCACGGATAAACGGCTCCGAGAGAATATCACTTTTGGCGCGCCGGTAAGCCCACGCCGCACCTGAAACAATATTCGCTTGCTCCGCTTCATTAAGATCAGCCCGATGCGTGATCCAGGTCTGGATCAATCCCTTCCGTTCTTCATAGGCGAGCGGCGTTGCGTCCTCTGGTTCGTCAAACAGATCGCTCATTCTTCGTTCCAGAGGTCGCGTTCGCGCAAGGTCTCGTCGATGTAACGTTTGATGCGTTCATCCAAATCAACATCGCTGAAGCCTTGGTTCTCCAATGCCATCGAGTGCGACACCCGGCCGAGGTCGCGCCGCGCAATAGCCCGCGCCCGCGTCTCGACCATGTCTTCAAGCGAGGTGTTGGGCACCAGCGCATAGACCAAGGTACAGTCCAGCGCTTCGGCCGCCCGCCGCAATGATTTGAGTTGGATCGTGCCCGCCGCTTCTGAGGCTTCGAGGTCTTGGATGCTTTGCGGGCGCACGCCGAGACGCGCACCCAGCTGGCCGCCGGTCATGCCAAGGGCGTCACGAATGGCGCGAACCCAGCCTTTCGGCGGAACCGCATAGCGATTTTCAGGTTTAAGCGTCGCCAGCCGCGCGTCTAAGCGGGCTCGTGCGCGTGTTTTTTCAAGATTTATCATAAGGCTATAGCCTGATTTAGATATCAATAGATACAGGTTATAGCCTGATTATTAGTTAAAAGTAAACAGGCCATAGCCTGCAATTTGTACCTCTCCCTAATTCACCCCCCAAAGCCTCAACGGAGCCAAAATGGATCGTATAAGTAATGATGAATTGAAATCCCTGATCGCAGCCGAACTCACCAGCTCGTACTCGCGCACCGGGTCAGACCTCTCGGCCCAACGCGCCGAGAACATGGAATATTACCTCGGTGAAAAATTCGGCAACGAGGTCGAAGGCCGCTCTCAAGTTGTCTCGACCGATGTCGCCGACACGGTCGAGTGGATCTTGCCCGATCTCATCCGCATTTTTTCCTCCGGCGACGATGTCGTCTCGTTCGCCCCGCAAGGCGAAGAAGACATCGAGGCCGCCAAACAAGCGACCGATTACGTCAACTATATTTGGAATAAAGACAATCCCGGTTTCTTGAACTTCTACACGTGGTTCAAAGATGCCCTGATCATGAAGAACGGCTTCATAAAAATCTGGTGGCAAGAAGATGAAGAGATCGACGGCGAAGCCTATGAAGGCTTGACCGAAGAAGAACTGGCCTATGTATCCCAAGATGGCGATATTGTTGCGAGTACGGAATATCAAGTGCCACGCTCGAAATATGGTGCCGTATCAGACGGCGATGTCGATGGCCTGATGACGGTCTATGATGTCCGCGTGCAACGGCGCGTGCCCAAAGGCCGCATCGACGTTGAAACCATCCCAGCCGAAGAGTTTTATATCTCGACTGAAGCGCGCTCTATTGAAGACGCGCGCATGGTCGCCCATCGCCGCCTGCGCACGCGCTCAGAGCTGATCCAAGAAGGTTATTCCCGCGACCTGGTCGAGAGCTTGCCCAGCGAAGCCTCAGGCGATGCCTATTGGGATGAAGAAGAACTCGCCCGGAATACTCTCCTCAATGAAAACAATTGGGAAGGCGCAGAAAACAATCGCGCCATGGAGACGATCTGGGTCAACGAATGCTACCTCCGGGTAGACATGGACGGCGACGGCATCGCGGAGATGCGTCAAATCACAACGGCAGGGCCAGGCCACGACATACTATCAAATGAACCTTGGGATGGACCGCGCCCCTTTGCCAGCGTGACGCCCGTTATCATGCCGCACCGGTTTTACGGCCGGGCTGTCGCCGACCTCATCAAAGACTTGCAATTGATCAAGTCAACCATCCTGCGTCAATATTTGGATGGCCTCTACATCGCCAATAATCCGCGTCAAGAGGTTGTCGAATCTAACATTGTTGAACCGTCTGAGATCTTGACCTCAAAGCCCGGCGGTATCGTACGCGTCAAGGAGCGCGGCTCGATCAACCCCATTCAGGTGCCGTTTATCGGCGATGCGGCCTTGAGCGGCATGGAATATATCGATCAGATCCGTGAAAATCGTACTGGTGTATCCCCGCGCACCCAAGGACTGGGGTCAAATCCGCTGCACGCCACTGCCACCGGCGAGCAGATGTTGCGCTCAGCCGCTCAAAGCAAGGTTGAGTTGATTGCCCGCGTCTTCGCCGAGACCGGCGTCAAGCAAGCGTTTAAGCTCATCCTGTGGCTCGTCACCCATTACCAAAACAAAGAGCGGATCGTCCGCCTACGTAACAAATGGGTGCCGATGGATCCACGCGGCTGGAACGCCAATATGGATGTCGATATCTCGGTCGGTCTTGGTACCGGCGACAAGCAACAACAATTGGGTAACGCCATGGCGCTGCTCGAGGTTCAGAAGCAAGCCTTCGAGGCCGGTTTTGCCACGCCGGAAAACATGATGAACACGGTAGAGATCATCATCAATGCCATGGGCTTTAAAGGGGTTGAGCGTTTCTTCACCCTGTCACCGCAGATGTCACAGATGCCCGCACCGCCACCACAAATGCCCCCGCAAATGCCACCACAGATGCCTGGGGGTCCAGGCATGCCGCCCTTTGTCGGACCGCCGGCCCCGCCGCCCATGCCGCCAGGTCCGCCCATGCCACCAGGACCACCGTCCGCACCTATGCCAGGTCCGATGGGTGCCCCTGGCGCGCAAGACCCCATTCAAGCCCAAATGATGCAAGCAGCACTTGCCGCTCAAGCCGCGCAGAACGGAGGCGGTTTTGGATAAGCACAGCGACAAAGCCAGACGAGGTGAGCGCGCCGAAGCGCTCCTCTCTGACCCCTTAATGAAAGAGGCGTTTGAGACCCTTGAAGAAACCTACATCGAAACATGGAAGGCCGCCGACACCGTCGAAGCGCGTGAAAACACCCACCGCCTCATGGCATCTCTCATCACCCTAAAAGCCCACCTTACCTCCGTCGCCCTGACCGGCGCCCTGTCTCGCACGCAGAAGCGCGAGCTGAGGCGCGGCGGGCGGTGGTGAATTTAGTTCTATTCGTGACATTTTCTGGTAGTTTCGACTGAAGGGTGGACCAAAAGGGAAGCGATGGAATGACTAATAATGCGCTCAGGAAGGATGAGCGATTGGGCTGGAAGTTTCTGTCTGCAGTGGGCGTAGTTGTCGTTTCTTCACTGGCAAATTTGGCCAGCGGATACTTCGATCGGCAACAGAACCGGGCTCGGCTTGATTTTATTGAGGCAGAGTTAAGCACATCAAATGAGCATCTTGAAGCGCGCCGAATTCGTGCTGCGGGACAGCTTGTAATGGCACTTAAAGAAGAATCTGATAATGCGTATTCGATTGGTAGTTTCTTGGAATACGATTGTGAGGAGGCTCTCCCCGAGCAGTCAGATGTGAATCGTGTTGGCGTACAAACATATTTGCAATTGGCTCACTATTGTTATCGAAGAGCGGTAAGTGTTAGTTCGAACACGAACACGGTTCTTAATCCGGATGTACTCTTCCCTATGGATATCGAACAACGTCTGGCAAATTTCCGTAGATATCGTGACGCTGCCTTCAAACGCTTTGATCAAAGCACGCAAACTATATTTGTAGAAATTTTTGGTAAACAAGGGGATTGGCCTGACGAAGGTGTTGATTGGCCTCGTGAAGGTGTTGCGGTTCAAGATTTACGCAGGAAGTGCCTGAATCTCCAAGGCAGTTGGTCGACTAGTGGTATGAATAGTGTTTATGCAGATCACGCCGCTCCGCTTGTTGAACAATTGTCAAGCTACCTTGAGGAAGATGGTGAAGAGAGTTCCCGTGGTGGCTAACCCGACACGCCGATGGATGTCAAAACGACACATCCTCACTCCACCGCCAAGTTTTCCAACAACAACTCTACCAGCTGCTTCGCTTTGGGGCAGGTCATGTGTTCCATTGCGGAGCCCTTTGTCGGGCGGTAGGTGAGGGTGACGGACATCTGTCCCTGGGTGGCCGGAATAGCGCAGGCGCAAAGAGGCGCCTTTCCTTCGTCGCCGCTCTTTGGCAATGAACAGTTAAACCCATCGACTTGTTGAGCGGGCGCAGGCGAGGTAGGCGAGAGATCCCCTTCGGGGAAATTATTATCCGTATCAGGAAGACCTGCTCTCATGAGCAGCATCGCATCAAATTTAAGCGCGCTTGTCGGTGTCATCTTGGCAAGACCTAATTCAGGCTCAAGGATCTTTGGCTGCAAAATCAAGCCGAGCACGCCGGCCGGTTGATCACTATCACCTGCGTTATCGACCTGGCGCCATTCAAGCGGTACAGAGATCGCCCAATGCGCAGGCCGCGCCGACCCGCGCCGTAAAGTCCATACCGTATTGTAGGGCAGGCCAACTTGCATAACCCCGTGCTGAAGGCGAAAAGCGAAACGATCAATATGCGCTGCCCCACTACGCACGGCTTCAATTTGCCCTTCATTTAAATGAGGATATTCTTCAGAGATTGTCCGTAAGTGTCTCCAATATTCGTCGATGAAAAAAATGCTCCTGACCGTCACTCGAAAACCATAAGCATAATCATCGTAGAAATTGAGCACATGGCAGATTTGTGGCGCTGTGAATGTATCTTGATTGTCATTATTTGTTTGGCAAACAGCTACCGCCCAAACTTTGTCCATGGCGTCATGTTTAAGGAAAAAAAGTTCAATATCAAAACCCTCTTGATCCGCCGGTTGAAGACCAAGCAACACCAGAAATTGGAGAATTCCAGGTACTGTATTCTTCGGTACACGCTCATCGGTAAGATGAAAACCTACCCATGAAGGCGCTGGAAGATTCTCTGAAGGTTCAGCACGTATACCATCCTGAACTTGACCATTGGTCCAAGCCATCAATGCGGTACCTATTCCAAAGGAACTGAATCGCTCTCCCAATAGGGGGGCAAAAGCCCTCATGCCAAAAATGTTAATGGGGATGTCGGATAGGGTCGGAATAATTTGATCAGTGATTGACAAGAGTGCAGGTTCGCGTTGTACCAACACCGCCTGCAGGCCTGGTTCGTAAGCAAGGATCTCTTCTTGCCAAACCGGTAGGATCTGATCGCGGCTGAGATAAAGCGTTGTATCGCCGCGCATCAAAAACGCTTGTGCATGCGCCGCACTGGCCGACACAAAGACCGTACAGAAACTAAAAAGACATACCCACAAAGCCCGCATGGCCGCGTCCTCCCCGCGAGGGGCGATTGTAACACAGGGTAAGTACAGATGCAAACCTGCACGCTATGAGGGAATACAGGCCTTAACCGACTGATTTTAAACGAACTTAAAACCCCACCACCAAACCCCGAAAGGTACCACTATGTTCAACCGCCCACCACGCCGACGTCAATTCGATGATGACGAACCCCAATGGGTTCAAAAAGCTTACAGCGAAATCAACGCTGGCGGTTTTGACCAACCTGATCCGAGTACGCCCGAAAACTGGGGTGGAAGGCGAGATGAGTCATTTCAATTAGCGATGGGACGTGTCCCCGATGCATCTGAATCGGAACAGGATGTAACTGATTCTGAACTGAAGCGCTTATATTATGAGGTATTTGACAGACTAGAAACTGATGTTTGTGAATTGGCAAAACAACACAAGGGCGAAGCGGAACTGACAAACTATTTGACCGACCACGCGAATGAAATTGGCTTTGCAGACAATTTGCAACGGGAAATTGCAGAACGAAATGGCCGTCCGTTCGACGATACGCAAAAGACCAGAAGGAAGCTAATCGGAACTTTCTTTGGTTGTGGAGGCACGGAGCAGGGGGCGATTTGATGTGTCGTGTGTATGTTGTGCATTGATGGCTGACCAATGGATAGTTCTACAAACAGATTGGTAGGTTGGAAAGAGTTAGAGTCTCTGCCGCGTCGCCATCCCCGTGCCTCATGCGGGACCCTGACGCCTACACGCGCATTCTATTTTCCTCATATCCACCACCCGTGTCCGCGCCAATCACTGCGCGGCTTTGCGATATCCTATTTTCATTTCAAACTCATGGAGAAAACATGACCGATACCCCGATTGAAACCGACCTTCCACTTGAAGAAGCCGGTGGCCTCATTGATGAAATCTTGGCTGGCCAGGACGGCACCTTCGATGAAGAACCCGTGCCGATCATGCCCGCCAACAATCCTCCCCTCACGGACGAGGGATTGGAAGCAGATGATCAAAGAGACGAGGGCGATGAACCTTGGCCTGAAGGTCTCGCGCCACCAATCTCGCCAGACGATCCGCGCAACGCCGTGCCCGATCCACTGAAAGACGGGCTCAAGCCAGAGGCGCCATCGTCACCAGAGCAAGAACAACAAAAGGCTTACGAGGTCCAAGAGCGTGAGCATCAAGCGACCCTGCGCACGCAGGCCGCCGAGGAGCTCGACGCTCATACCGCCCGTCTCGACGCGGCCTATCAAACCTACTTCCCCGATGTTCAAACCCCTGAGGATGTGGCGGCCTTGGCCGCAACAGATCCCGCGCGGTTTGCCCAATTGCAAGCAATGGCGCAGGAGCAATTGGCGATCTCGCAGCAGGGCGATCACATCGAAGCCGCCAATTACCAGAGCTTCCTTGAAACCGAGGAAGCTGAGCTGCGACGGGTCGATCCAGAGCTTGTCGCGGCGACACCCCAGGGTGCAGCCCTGCGGCAAAACCTACGCAGCTACGCCACCAATCTGGGCTATAGCGAAGAGCAACTTGCTTACGCCACGGCCCAAGACGTCGTCATCTTGAAAAAGGCGATGGCGCATGACCAAGCCCAAACCTACCGGGAGCACGCGCGCCAATCCGCTCGCAAGGCCCCGCCGGTTCAGCGTCCAGGCGTGTCCCGCGAGGGCGCGCAGTATGACGCACAAGCAAAGACCATGGCCCGGCTCAAACGAACCGGACACATCGACGATGCCGCCAAGGTCATTGCCAAAATGATTTCGTGATGAGTGTTTGTTGCTGAGGACCAGTTCAACGATTTGAATTTCCGTTACCCGTTTCCCCTTTTTGTCACCCCGCGGCTTGACCGCGGGGTCCACTGAAACTTTCTAGCTTCCAATGGATTCCGCGATCAAGTCGCAGAATGACAAAGCTGTGTGGCGCCAGAGCAGAAATTCACTCACCAACCAAGTCAAGCAACGAAGAAATTCAAACCCAAACCCAATTCAATCTCTTAAGAGGAAAACCCATGGTTAAAGTTACCAATGCATTCGATAGCTATTCGGCTATCGGCAACAAAGAAGACCTACAGGATGTGATCTATAACATCGACCCGACGGATTGTCCGTTCATGTCGATGATCGGCACATCCAAAGCAACCGCCGTCAAACATGAGTGGCAGACCGATACTCTTGCTGCTGCTGATGGGGCCAATGCCCAATTGGAAGGCGATGACATTACGCCTGCCGCCTCGACCGCGACCACGCGTCTTGACAATTATTGTCAGATCTCACGACGCGAGGCCGCCGTCACCGGCACCCAGGAAGCGGTGAAGAAAGCCGGGCGTGGCTCCGAGAAAGGCTATCAGATTGCCAAACGCGGCAAAGAACTGAAGCGTGACATGGAGACGGTGCTGACCCAGAACCAAGGTTATGTTGCCGGCAATGCGACAACCGCGCGTAAAACCCGCAGCCTTGAAAGTTGGATCACCACCAATGATAGCCGCGGGGCAATCGGGGCCGATGGTACCCCCACAACCGGTGCCACCGACGGCACGCAACGCCCCTTCACTGAGGCGCTGTTAAAGACCGTGATCCAAGCGGCTTATACCAGCGGGGCCAACCCCAAGGTCTTGATGGTTGGACCGTTCAACAAGGGTGTTGTCTCTGGTTTCACCGGTCGGTCATCGGCGCGTCAAAACATTGGCGCGGATAAGATCCAAGCAGCGGCCCATCTTTATGCCTCTGATTTTGGTGATATCAAAGTCGTGCCCAATCGCTTCCAGCGCGAACGCACCGCCTTTGTTCTGGACCCTGAATATGTTTCGGTCGCCTATCTGCGCCGTATTCATAAAAAGGATCTGGCCACAAT
>JAJFIN010000193.1 GCA_021774955.1 Alphaproteobacteria bacterium
GCTCCCAGGCTATCTAACTTTTCGGATTTTAATTTTCGTTCACGTATGAGGAGGATCTCACATGTCGCACATTGGTAGTAATTTTTATATCCTAACCGGTGGTCCCGGTTCGGGAAAGACAACAATTATTGACGAACTCACATTGCGTGGGTTTGGGACGGTCGTCGAAGTAGGTCGACAAATTATAAAAGAACAAACCGAGATAGGCGGCAATGCACTTCATACCGGCGATCAAGCGAAGTATCGAGACCTTATGCTCTCGCGGTCCGTGGAGACATATGATCAAGTCCACGAGCGCGAGGCCCCTGTGTTCTTCGACCATGGTATCCCGGATCTTGTTGGCTATAGCCATTTAGTTACCCGCGTCGGTCATGGAAGCTGTCGAGAAATACCGGTATAACGCGCGCATATTTATGTTCCCGACTTGGCCCGAGATTTATCAACATGAAGAAGAGCGGAAGCAGGGGTTTGACGAGGCAGTGCGCACCTATGAGGCGATGGTCATTGCTTACCAAGAATGCGGGTATCAAGGCGTCGAAGTTCCCAAAACATCAGTCTCTGAGCGCGCTGACTTCATCGTGGAATTCTCAGATTCCCCCGCATAACAAGACATAGGCCAGGTGCCGTCAGAAGAGGTTGATCTGAGCGACAAGGTGTGTACCTTGGTCTCTACAAAAGAAAAAAGTCGAATGACTTAAACAAACACCGGGACAAACCCAGGGAATATAGGGAGATATCTCATGACGAGCCAGTCACAAGACGGGGGCAGTGCAAACGCGAGTGCAGCAGGAAGTTCAAAGCCTGCTGATCTCGGCTTCGATCCCGACGCTCTACGCTCAAAATATCACCAAGAACGCGACAAGCGCCTTCGCGATGAAGGTAACGCGCAATATGTCGAAGTCAAAGGCGGGTTCGCGCACTACGTAGAAGATCCCTACATAGACAAAGAGATCACGCGTGATCCGCTCACGGACGAGGTTGATGTTGTTATCATTGGTGGCGGCTTCGGCGGACTTCTTGCGGGTGCCCGGTTACGAGAAGCGGGCATTAAAGATATCCGCATGATTGAAAAGGGCGGCGACTTTGGCGGTACCTGGTATTGGAACCGCTATCCCGGTGCGGCCTGTGACATTGAATCTTATGTCTACCTGCCTTTGCTCGAAGAGCTCGGCTATATGCCGGAAATGAAATATTCGGTTGGCAAAGAAATTTTGGAATACAGCCAAAAGATTGCCAAGAAGTATAACCTCTACGACGATGTTTGCTTTCAAACCGAAGTCACCGAAATGCGTTGGGACGAAACCATTAGCAGATGGATCATTTCGACCAACAAAGGTGACAAAATGAAAGCACGTTTTGTTGCCATGTCGAACGGCCCGCTCAATCGCCCTAAACTACCGGGCATTCCTGGCATCGACACATTCAAAGGCCACACCTTTCATACCAGCCGTTGGGATTATGGTTACACCGGCGGCAGTGCCGAAGGGGGCTTGACCGGCCTCAAAGGCAAGCGTGTCGGTATCATAGGTACAGGGGCCACGGCCGTGCAATGTGTGCCTCATCTCGGCGAATGGGCCAAAGAGCTTTATGTGTTTCAACGCACACCGTCGTCGATCGATGTAAGAAATGATCGCCCAACCGATGAGAAATGGGCTGAAAGTCTCGAACCCGGTTGGCATCAATACCGGATGGACAATTTTAATACGCTGGTCTCCGGCGGCATTGCCGAGGAAGATCTTGTTAATGACGGCTGGACCGATATCATCCGCAACCTGCTCTTTATGGTTCAGTCAGAAGAAAACACGGACCTATCACCGGAAGCACTCAGTCAAAAGATGGAACTTGCTGACTTCCAAAAGATGGAACAGATCAGAGGCCGCGTCGACCAAATTGTCAAAAACAAAGACGCTGCTGAGGCGCTAAAGCCTTATTATCGTCAATTCTGCAAACGCCCCTGTTTTCACGATGATTATCTGCCGACTTTCAATCGACCCAATGTCACCTTGGTGAATACCGATGGGCGGGGTGTTGACGATGTCACTGAAAAGGGTGTCGTCGTTGACGGCAAAGAATATGAGGTGGATTGCCTGATTTTCGCAACTGGCTTTGAAGTTGGCACTGAGTTTACCCGTCGTTCCGGCTATGAGCTTTATGGCAGGGGCGGTCAGTCTCTAACCGAGAAATGGGCAGACGGCGTTCGAACCCTTCACGGCATGCATGCTCACGGGTTTCCCAATTGCTTCATTGTTGGTGGGAATTTCCAAGCCGCCTTTACCGCCAACTATCCACATGCGCTCAATGAGCACAGCAAGCATATCGCATACATCATCAAGCGTTGCGTCGATAGTAATACCCGCGTAGTCGAAGCTTCAGAGGAAGCAGAGGCGGATTGGGTCGAGACCGTCGTCAAGCTGGCCCGCACCAACGAAAAGTTTCTCGCTGATTGCACACCGGGCTATTACAACAACGAAGGTAAACCACAGGCAAGAAGCTTAAAGAATACTTTCTATGGCGGCGGCCCGGTCGCTTTTTTTGAGCTTCTCGATAAGTGGCGTGACGAAGGCGAGCTAAAAGGAATGGAATTGAGTTAGTGTAGTTGCACATAAAAAAGGTCGGTGATTTCTCACCGACCTAACTAATTCAACATATCTGTATCTTAATCAGTGCACGATCTCGAACAGACCGGCGGCACCCATGCCACCACCGATGCACATGGTCACAACACCATATTTTGCTTTGCGGCGACGGCCTTCGATCAGGATGTGCCCAGTCATGCGTGAACCGGACATACCGAATGGATGACCGATAGAAATAGAGCCACCATTGACGTTTAGCTTTTCTTGCGGAATGCCAAGCGTGTCGCGGCTGTAAAGCACTTGGCTCGCAAAAGCTTCGTTCAGCTCCCACAGATCAATGTCGTCCATGGTAAGACCCGTTGCTTTGAGGAGTTTCGGCACCGCGTAAACGGGACCAATGCCCATTTCATCGGGCTCACAGCCACCAACAGCAAAGCCGCGGAAAATGCCCATAACATCGAGGCCGCGTTTTTCTGCTTCTTTGCGTTCCATAACGACTTGAGCGGACGAGCCATCGGAAAGCTGAGAAGCGTTCCCGGCAGTAATCCATTTGTCTTCGCCCATGATTGGTTTAAGACCGGCGAGCCCTTCAAGGGTCGTACTCGGACGATTGCAATCGTCACGATCGGCCACCGCTTCATGCTCGGTTGTTTCACCGGTCTCTTTGTTCTTCATGACCATGGTGGTTTTCATAGGCACGATTTCATCGTCAAAATAACCGGCCTCTTGTCCCGCATGGGTGCGCTGCTGGCTCATCAATGAATATTCGTCTTGGGCTTCGCGTGAAATGTTGTAGCGCTCAGCAACGATGTCGGCGGTCTTGATCATTGGAAACCAAAGGCCAGGATATTTTTCAAACAGCTCAGGCTCGACGGTTTCTTTTGGATTGCTTGTGGCCGGCAGTGAAATGGATTCCACACCTCCAGCGACCATAACATCGACACCTTCAGCAATAACCCGGCCAGCAGCCATAGCAATTGCTTGAAGGCCAGAGGAACAGAACCGGTTGATGGTCGTGCCTGAGGTCGTCACGGGACAACCCGCAGATAAGGCGGCGTTGCGAGCAACATTCATACCTGTCGTACCGGCACAAGCCGCATTACCCAGAATGACATCGTCGACCTCGGCCGGATCTAATTTAGCTCGACCAATGGCGTGCTCGATTGAATGCGCTGCCAGCTTGATACCATGCGTATTGTTGAAAGCGCCACGGGCCGCCTTAGTTAGGGCGGTGCGGGCGGTTGAGACGATGACTGCTTCTCTCATTGTTCTTCCCTTGATTTAGGTTGGGTTTCTTTTGGTTTTTAATTGTAACCCCAGCAGACTATCCGGCTCGGGTTCGGCTTGCCAGTCAGAATTCAAGAGCTTGTGCGTTTTGCATCTTCATTGGTAAGGAGCCTTTTCATATGACAAAAAGTCAGTTAACATCAGAGAAGAGAAGAGGTCCAGGGCAAATGGATGGATCACAATGGATATGATGAAGGAACCCGAGGCGGGTTGGGCGATTGAAGGACGGGACCCGCGTATAGCCGTCATTGGCGCTGGCATGTCGGGTATTTGTGCTGTCATCAAGCTGCGCAAAGCAGGTTATCGAGACATCACGGTCTACGAGAAGGCTGATAAAGTTGGTGGCACCTGGCGGGAAAATACCTATCCGGGATTATCCTGCGATGTGCCATCCCATTGGTACTCGTTTTCCTTTGAGCCCAATCCAAATTGGTCACATCGGTTTTCCTACGGCGCTGAGATCCAAGCCTATATGGAACATGTGGCGGAGAAGTATGACGTCAACAGAATAGTTCAGTTTAACAATCCGGTTGAGGAATTAACTTATGAAGGACCTCATTGGCGGTTGAAACCAAAACAGGGTGATGAAGAGATCTACGATATCGTGATCGCCGCAACAGGAATTCTCCATCATCCTTCCATTCCAGATATTCCTGGCCTCGACTGTTTTGAAGGTAACAGGTTTCATTCCGCTCAGTGGGATCACTCCGTCGATTTAACCGGCAAGCGCGTCGGCATCATTGGGACCGGATCGACGGCCAGTCAAATCATCGGTGCGATTGCTGAGAAGGTGGGACATCTATCGGTGTTCCAACGTACCCCGCAATGGATGACACCGCTGGCGCAAAAGGAATATTCGAAACCCTTTCAAGCGCTCATGCGGGTATTTCCGTTTATATCTCGCGCCCTTTACTACTACTACTACAAAACGATGGAGCGCACATTTTGCGAGGCCACTGTCGGCAACAAAAAGATGCAAGAGGCGGTCAGCGAGGCCTGTCAGAAAAACCTGGATGAGAACGTTCCCGATCCTGAGCTGCGAAAAAAATTAACGCCTGATTATCAAGCCGCTTGTAAACGCCTCATTCTATGCTCAGATTTTTATCCCGCCATGTGCCGCGACAATGTCGATCTTGTGACCGAGAAGATTGAGCGAATTGAACCAACAGGCGTGCAGGACAAAGAAGGTACGTTGCATGAGCTTGATATCTTGGTTTTGGCAACCGGATTTAAGGTCGGTGATTTCATCCTGCCAACAAAGGTCTTTGGCGAAAACAAAGTCGAGCTAAAGGATTTCTGGGACGACGCCCCGCGGGCGCACCGCGCCATGAGCGTTCCCGGTTTTCCAAATTTCTGGATGCTTGAAGGTCCCACTGGCCCAGTCGGCAACCTGTCTCTGATTCTGATCACCGAAACGCAGATGGACTACTTGGTCCAATGTTTGGATGAGATGAAACACCAGAAGCTTGTCGCCATGGCGCCTAAGAAAGAGGCCTATGAAGGTTACAATGACGCTATGAGCAGGGCGATCGGCAACACTGTCTGGGTCACTGGCGGCTGCGATTCTTGGTATATCGACAAGACCGGAACGCCGAATCTTTATCCATGGGCGCCGCGCCAATTCCGCCAAGAGATGAAAAGACCGGATTTTTCTGAATATCGTTTGATCAAAGACATTCCTCAGCAAGCAAGAGCGGAAGCTGCGGAGTAAGCAGAAAATTCATTTTATCAACTGTGTTCCAACGACTTATACCCAGGCGCCTCAAACCGCGGTGTGCAAAGACATAAAAATACTAAGTCTTCCTCCCCGATATTCTCTATCTGTTGGGGGTGGTCCTTGGGGATCTCGACACAATCACCCGGCCCAACTTCAACAGGCGAGGATTGGTTGTTGTCAGTAAGCAGTC
>JAJFIN010000194.1 GCA_021774955.1 Alphaproteobacteria bacterium
AATATCACCGGCAGAGATGTGAGCATCGAGTCGTGATGGTAATGTCGTGTCTGCCACAGCTTTTCTCCGTTTTTTCCTCAACGCATAGAATGCCATTTATTGAATAAGTGGGCAATGTTTGCGCACGAATTTGTCGCCGAGAAACCCCATTTATTGGCGGTTTACAGCCAAAAATATTACCTAGCTGCTCCACTTTGTTGTTACTAGGAAAGCCGATCCTGCTACAATGTAGAGCCTATACTTGCCGTTTGTTCTGTATACGAAACTCAGTCGAACGAACCACCTCAGATTAGGGGTTGGTAGAGTAATCGAGCAGAGTGGAAACACTCATAAACAGGAAACCAAAATGATAATTTACGGTGTTGGGCTGCTGTCGGTCTGTCTGATCGTTGGTCTCGTTCTTGGAGAGCTGTTAGGCTCTCTGATCGGTGTGAAAGCGAATGTTGGTGGCGTTGGTATTGCTATGTTGATGTTGATTATTCTTCATCACTATTCCGGGAAAAAATTTCAACTCAACTCGGTCTCAAGTCAGGGTATTACCTTCTGGAGCGCGATGTATATCCCGATCATCGTTGCGATGGCTGCAAAACAGAACGTGATCGCGGCTATCTCGTCCGGGCCCGTCGCTCTCCTTGCCGGAACATTGGCTGTTGTAGCAAGCTACTCCCTCATCCCGCTCATGAGCCGAAAGATGTCCGCACCCACAGCCGAAGGCCAGGATGAAACATCATGATTATTGATGCATTTGAATTTGTCCTGACCAAGAATGGATTAATAACAGCCTTCGCATTTGTTGGAGGACTCGTCTGGTTATCCTATTGGATTTCGGATCATTTAACTCGTGGCCAGTTACACGGATCGGCAATCGCAATCACACTCGGGTTAACGCTTGCCTACATAAGCGGCGTCGCAACGGGTGGGACAAAGGGTGTCGCTGATATTGGGCTCCTCGCCGGTGTTGGAATTATGGGCGGCGCCATGCTTCGAGATTTCGCCATTGTTGCGACGGCGTTCGGCGCGAATCTTTCTGATCTCAAGGACGCTGGGTTTATGGGAGCCCTTTCAATTCTTGTCGGCGTTATTCTATCGTTTATCATTGGTGCTGCCGTGGCTGTGGGGTTTGGTTATACCGACCCCGTCGCGATTAGCACCATTGGCGCGGGGGCAGCAACTTATATTGTTGGTCCAATTACCGGCACGGCGCTCGGCGCCAGCAGTGATGTTATCGCGCTGAGCATAGCGGCGGGTCTGACCAAATCTATTCTTGTAATGGTCAGTACACCGCTTGTGGCTGAACGAATTGGATTGAACAACCCGCAATCAGCGATGATATTCGGTGGTCTGATGGGAACAACGAGTGGCGTGGCCGGTGGGCTTGCTGCGATTAACCCAAAGCTTGTCCCTTACGGTGCAATGACCGCGACGTTCTACACGGGTGTTGGTTGCTTACTGGCGCCCTCGGTTCTTTTTTTGGCGGTCAAGGCCTTCTTTTGAAGCTAATTGGTGGGAACATCTGTTTAGCAGAGGCATCTCCATCAACCTGAACTTCACCCAATTGAAAATTAAACTTCTCACAGCTTACGATAAATGCATGCGCCACTACACTTCCAACGGTGTCACAGACCTCTCTTGACGGATCATCATGGAGGTATGCAATACGCAGTGCGGTGGCGCTATCGCTATGGCCAAGCAAAGTCCCGATGATGGATGGTGCAGAATATTTAACAATATCAATGCGTTATAGTACCGAGTTCACTTTATCGGCCTTGGTCAAGTGGCTTCGGTCCCTCGTGCAAGGCTTAGGGGCCAGCCCCTCAGCGCATTTCAGGAAAAATAAACGGTCTCCCGAGACTCAGCGCTCAGGCTCCTGCGCCCGCCGTCGATTTCTTCTTCCAATTGCACGCCCCGTTTTCGCCAAAGGGCAGGGTTTCAGAGCGAAACCCATACCCAAAGGAAGGGGATTTCAAATGGAACAGCAAGGAGAGATTAGAATCTATGTAGCGTGTTTGGTTGCCTACAATAACGGCAACTTGCACGGCGCGTGGATTAATGCGTGTCAGGATGAAGATGCAATACATAATGAAATTCGCGATATGTTGAAAGCATCTCCAATCGAGAATGCAGAAGAATATGCCATTCATGATGATGTCCTAATCATCGAAACGAATTTTGAACAGGTCCATGTATTCTAGAGGCGTTAAGATGGCTTCAGAAACAAGGACAAATTCACAGTGCACGAGTTGGAACCGTTATCGGCGCGATATGGTTGGTGACGTTTGTTTTGACGTCCAAGAAGCGCGAGATCAAATCACGTGCAGGTGTAGTATAAGCGCACATGGATTGATCAGGTCATTTCCGTCCATTGCGCTATCGGGAAACCGGAAGCACCTTATGCTGACTGGTCCGACACGAGCAAGCGCCCAGATGAGATAGTTGTTCGGGGCAACCGCTATGCCTATCACAAATTTACATTAGCGAGTGCAAGCGCTCATTAATGATTTCCTCTGCTTCAGACATGATTCCATCAATGAGTCCTTTGCAGGTTGGGATATCATGGATAAGGCCAGCGACCATGCCGCAACCAAATTAGACTCGTTAACTCAATGAGTTAGCGGTTTTTTTGTTTTATGGGAAGGATTGCGCCGACTTTTAGCGCGAACAGCTCATTGCGGATTTGGGCATTTTGATTTCCATTAGATTTGGTATGCTCCCTTCTCATGACTAAAAAAAAGGAATGGCAGATGAAGTGGTATCATTGGTTAGGAGTTGCGGCTGTTGCTGTTCTGATTATTGGCTTTTTCTACGCTCAAAATAGGCTGCGGGCGCCTGTTGTCGCTGTTGGTGATTTAGCTCAAGCCCGGGTTGAAGCGAAAGCGCAAAACGAAGCAGCCTTTATGCAACCCAAACCGCAAGCTGCCGTTTATCCTGATAAAAACCCCCTCAACAATGTTTACTTCGGCGACCTTCACGCTCATTCAAACTTGTCGTTTGATAGTTACATCTTTGGCAATCGTTTGACGGTTGATGATTCCTATCGCATTGCCAAGGGTGAGGCGGTCGAAAACCCCGTGGGTGAGATCATGCAGCTGACAAGGCCATTGGATTTTGCCGCCATGACCGATCATGCCGAAGGGTTCGGCCTTCATGAAGGATGTGCTGACCCAGACCTCAATATTGATGCGCGCGATCTGTGCGCGCGATTTGAAAATCCCGATGCCAAACTGTTTCTTCAATTGCGTAAAGAAGGGGAAAAGCGTCCCCCTGTTTCTGTATTGGGCAAATTGACCCAAGACCGAGAGAAAGAACAACGCTTTGCGCGGTCAACCTGGTCCGACATTGTTGCCTCTGCGGATCGACACAATGACCCAGGTAAATTTACGACCTTTGCGGCTTATGAATATTCTCCACCGCTTCCAGATTCGGGCAAGATCCACCGTAATGTCATCTTCAGAAACAGCCATGTTCCCGATTACGCTGTTTCGGCCTTTCATGCATTGACCGAAATTGATTTGTGGAAACAAGTGTCCAACAATTGTGACCGCCCTTGCGAATTTCTAACCATTCCGCATAACCCCAACAAATCATGGGGGCTCGCCTTTGCCAGCCACACAATCGATGGAGATCCGTATACGGCTGATGATTGGAAGCTTAGGGACAAGGTGGAACCCATCGTTGAAATGTTTCAGATTAAGGGGAACTCAGAGTGTAGTGTTGGCTTTGGAACAAGCGACGAGGAGTGTAATTTTGAGCAATTTTTCCCTCGTTGCGAGGAGGATCAAGATACAAAGTGCATCAGTTCAACATCGATGGCGCGCGACGGGTTAAAAAAGGGATTGCAGCTGCGAGAAACAATTGGGTTGAACCCTCTCGCCTTTGGGATGATCGGGAGTACAGATACTCATAATTCCAATCCGGGAGACACAGAAGAATGGGATTTTCGAGGGCCATCTGCTGTGTTCAGTGCGCCGGCGAAAAAACGTATTCATTCAGGCCGCAGCGGTGTTAACGCGACAGTTAAACGAAATCCTGGAGGGATGGCGGCAATCTGGGCAGTGGAAAATACCCGCGACGCTCTTTTTGACGCGATGAAAAGAAAGGAAGTTTATGCGACCAGTGGTACGCGTATCAGTCTTCGTTTCTTTGGCAGTTTTGCTTTTGACAAGGAATTTGCAAGCACCAACGACGCCCTCGCTAGGGCCTATAATATCGGCGTGCCCATGGGGGGCAAACTGGTGAGCGGTTCGGAAACTCAACCGACGTTTTTTATCTGGGCTGTACAAGATCCCCTGGATGCGCCTCTGGACAAGGTGCAGATTGTTAAGGGCTGGATTGAGAACGGTGAAACCAAAGAACAAGTTTGGGATATAGTTTGCAGTGAAGAACGAACAGTTGATCCTGAAACGGGTCGATGTGCCGCAATAAATGCATCGGTTGATCTAACAAATTGTGCGTATGAGAAAGGTCGGGGGGCAAGCGAGCTAAAAACCGTTTGGGCGGATACTACCTTCGATACCGGGCAACGAGCCTTTTACTACGTTCGGGTAATACAAAACCCGACGTGCCGGTGGTCCACTTATGATAGTCTTCGTCTTGGTGAAGCCCCACTCCCAGATGTGCCATCAACGTCTACTGAAATGGCCTGGTCTTCCCCAATTTGGGTCAACAGCAACTAGAAAGTTGAAGCAAGCTCCGGGGTTGATTTCGACGGCACATCTGTATGGTTAATCGGGCAAAATCAACATCACATGGCGTCCTTTGGTGCGACTCTTTGTTTCAAAGTTTGAATTTTCCCATTGATTTCTGGACACTAGCGGAATTTGTGAGGCATATTTCACAAGATCTAATCGTTGAAAACAATGGGGGTTGTTGAACGGTGGCTATTACGAATCACGAGGTGCATCCATTATTCATTGAGCCATATTTTAAGGCCAATATTGGTGACACTCTTAGCGATGATCAAATTACTTATCTAAAAAATTTGGATATGATTCCAAATCAGATGAATTTGATTTCTGAGAATCTCTATATCTTTGAAGAGCCCGAACTCAAAAGTCTCAAAGACACGGTGCAAGAAGCGCTAGATATTTTTGCGACTGAGGTGATGGGGATAAGCCAAAAACTTTATGTCACGCAGTCTTGGACGCTGATTAATCATCCAAACATCGGCATGCATGGGCATACTCATTCGAATTCGGTCATATCCGGTTCATTGTATTTTGCTGATATGCCTTTGCCCAATGCTGGTATGATGTTTGAAAGACATCGGACATACCAGCAAATTTCTCTAATGCCGGAGCAAGGCAAAGTGAACTTGTACAACACGGCGAAAAACATTCTCCTTCCTGAAAAGAATGACTTGTTTCTATTCTCCTCTAGTCTTCAACATTATGTAGATGCAAATATGTCTGATCAGCCGAGGCATTCGATTGCATTTAATACCTTTGTCAAAGGCACTATAGGCGACCACAGAGATGTTTCAGCACTGAATTTATAATGTGTGTAGATACTGACCATATCTGTTAAAGGAACTCCTGGAGAAAATTCACCGATCGTAACTGGGAGGCTCTGTGGTTAGAATTTTAATGCTTCTTCCGAATACGGATTTCGACCCCACTGAAGCGGGTGTGCCTTGGCATGTTCTCAAACAAGCGGGGCATGAAGTGTGGTTTGCGACAGAAGACGGGCAGAAGGCGCAATGTGATCAGATCACCTTGTCGGGAGAAGGATTGACTGGTCGATTAAAGACACTGGCGGCGCGACCTGAAAACGGCGAGATCTATGGGGAAATGCAGGTCGATCAACACTTTGAAACACCTTTGGCTTGGAAAGGTGTTGATCCAAATGCGTATGACGTTTTGATATTGCCGGGAGGCCATGCGCCAGGCATGAAGCCTTATCTTGAAGCGCAAGCGGTGTTTGATATTTGCCGTAATTTCTTTGAACGCGAAGCGATGGTGGCGAGTATCTGTCATGGGATTTTAGCTTTGGCGCGCACTAAACGTGCTGACGGGCGCTCTGTTCTGTACGGTTATCAAGTGACGGGGTTGAATAATTTTCAAGAGAAAATTGCCGTTCGCATGACCCGGAAAACAATGGGATTGCGCTACCAGACTTACCCAGAAACGGTGCAGGACGAAGTTAGTCGCGCGTTGAAAAGATCGCGAGATTTTAGGCCCGGTCCTAAGTTTTCAAGTTTTGGAACTGCGCGCAATCCTAACAAAGGTTTTATTGTTAAAGACAGGCATCTGCTCAGCGCGCGTTGGCCAGGTGACGTGTACAAACTATCCTATGCACTGGTGGCTCGTTTGGGGTGATTTGTCTCGGCCGACACTCCCTAATTCTGACTGGAAATTGCGCGGAGTGATTCACCGCGAATTGAGATAAGGATCCCGCCAAGTATGAGAGCCGTGGCGATCAATAAGCGCAACGTAATGGTTTCGCTTAAAAAGATCACACCACCGAGGGCAGCAACAAGTGGCACAGCGAGTTGCACTATTGATGCTGTCATATTGGTGAGCCCCTTAAGGGCGCTGTACCAAATGACATAACCGAGGCCGGAGGCCAGCACTCCTGATGCTGTGGCGAGTGCAATACCGGCAGGTGCTGCGCTTGACCAAGAGGAACCAGCAGGGAAAAGCAACAATGCTAACGGGATGGTGAGAACAAAATTGCGCGCTGTGCTGGCGATTGGGTCTGCCTCTCTTTTTCCCAGCAGGGAGTATGCTCCCCACGCAATGCCAGCGATCGCCATGAAGATGGCACCTGTTGGGTTTGGCGCTGAAAGTCCGGGAGCAAAGAGATAGGCAAGCCCAGCAAAGGCGAACGCTAATCCCAACCATACCAATATACCAGGTCGTGCACCTGTAAATATGCTAACTCCGATCATTGATGTTTGAACCATAGCAAAAAGAATGAGAGCGCCGGTGCCGGCATCCAGTTCGACATAAGCGAGCGAAAACGTTATTGCGTATACGGATAAAGCTGCAACCGGTTGCCAGTCGTGTGTTTTTAGAGGGAGTGCAAAAGCGCGACGCTGGACAAGAAAGGGAAGTAACACCAACGCACCGGAAAGAAAACGGATTTGGGTGAATGTAATCGGGTCGATTAGTTCTTGTTTGAGCGCCATCCGACACAGCACAGAGTTTGCTGCGAAAGCCACAAGTGTTAAAAGCGTGAGAGTAAGAGTGCGGTAGGGCATGAACCTATTTCTAAGAATGCCACCTGTGAAGTCAAGGAACCAACATTCGAATACCAATTAGCAAGCGCTTGATATTATTTCATGGGTTCACCGCTAGTTATGTCACCGATGGGGATAAGTACACCGAGACCGTCAACAAGGTTTTCGGTGATCGCCGAACGGTTAAAGTGGTAGGCCGCGCCGCGATATTCAGCATAGGAGCTGACACCGCTTAAGCTTTGCTGAGTCCAGACCGTGCTAGGTTCACCATCATAAAATTTCATTGATTTGAGTTCTGTCTGGAAGGCAAGTATTTGCTCACTATTTAAGGGACGCTCGAGTACGACATTGGAGAGGCCAGAAGGTGAAGGCGTGATAAATACCCTCTCATCGACTTTGAGGAGAGAAGCGAGGAACTTGCCTTCGCAAAAGAGTTGATAACCGAGATTTTGGCGCTTGTCTCCAACGGTGATGGGGGGATCATTGGGCGGGACTTGCGTATCAGATAGATTTGGATCATCGATTGAAACAGGCAAGTTGTCGGTTGGCTCAATTGACCAATCGCTGCAAGTCGAGCCGTCGATCCACTCAAGAACCTTTCCGAAATTCGCGTTAGCAACTAATAATTCGTCTAAAGAAGGATCTAAGGGTCCACCAGCGACATCGCTTGCTCGACGTATAGCTACACGCTCATAGGTGCCGGAAAGAAAACTAGTGCCGTTGCCGCCAAATCTACTTACGTCGATAATGCTCCCTTCCGGCGAACAGGCCGTTAGCCCCCATAAAAGTGCGACGCTGGTAATCAACTTTGTTGATTTCATGACATTGACCTCCCCCGAACGATAGTCACACTATATTTAAGCACAAAGAGGAGACGGTGCGAAGAGAGCGATCCTCTCAATACAGGCCTCTTGTCCCAAATACCTTATAAATGCTAGTATTTAATGGGGTTGTCTCGCGCTGTTACCCGTGAGGCACGGCAGGAAGTGCACTTCTATGCCGGAAGAACAGGGGGAATGGGGATGTTTTCTCGAATTTTCAATCGCTTTTGTATTGCGTTATTTCTGACACTATTCAGTGGTGCGTCGTCGTTTAGTCAATCGAATGCTGCGGATTATTCGGGTGCCTGGATGATGGTCGGCGAGGGCCGCAATGCCAAACTAAACCTCAATCAAGATGGGAAGCATCTATGGGGTGCGTTTGAAGCCGCTGATGGCCTTCAAGTATGGCGCGTACGTGGTGAAATAAAACCAGGCGGGCAGATAGAGATGACCCGCTACATCCCGATCTCTGAGCTGGGCAATACACCAGAGCCAGCACTGTCGAGCGTTTTTGAACAATATGGGGCACAAGACCGTTTTGGTTATCTATTGGGGCGGGTAGTTCTTAATCCGACGTCTGATGGTCTGATTGGTTACTACACCCGCATCAACGCCGCATATTATTCAGAAAGTGGGAAGCTTCACGAGGCAACTGAGGTTAATACAGATCTAGAGCTTGTCCGTTCAGCCCATCTGCCCGATCTCAAGGTTGAAAATCTAAGAGTGGCAGCAAAAGAAGGGGGGCCATCGGGAACCTATTGGGAGGTTAGCGGTGAGATTGTCAATAGTGGCGGTTCGAAACCAGAAGAACTGATCACATTGGCGCTTGAGCGCACAGCGCTTGTGGTCGAAGGCCATAGACCCGATTGGCAGCCGGTTGCCTTTTCACGGTTCAACATTTCTGCCTTGGCGCCTGATGCGCGCCTTGCTGTTAAGT
>JAJFIN010000195.1 GCA_021774955.1 Alphaproteobacteria bacterium
GAATGCGCCATGCTGGCGCGGTCTACTTTAGTCAGACAATCTTCCGGCAAATAGGTATGAAAATCGAGATATTGAAGGCGTTTTATGACTGGTAGTTCTGGTTTCCAATAGGGGCGAAAAAACCAATAATCGTCGTAATCGCTGGGTATTTCGTATTCCCGCCTCATCGGTAATCGATCTTCTCGTATGCCGCCGCCTAGCAACGCGGCGTATCGCTCAACTGGATCTGATACACTTTTTCGGAGTGTTTTCTTTCGAAATCGCCCGAGCGCACCACGATACGAATTATCCATGAGAGAAAGCGCAGGCCTGATTGCAGCGGCCAACGGGCTATAAGACTGAAATCGATCTTTGTACCTCTTATAACGCGTGTATCCGCCAAACAATTCGTCACCGCCATCCCCACTCAAACAAACTTTGACGTGTTTGCGCGCGAGCTCGCACACCATGTAAGTTGGAAAGGCTGACAGATCGCCAAAAGGCTCATCAAAAAGCTTGATCATGAGATCTAGATTGTCTTCAACCCAATCGATATTGCAGATCTCGACGACATGATTGACGTTTAGTTTTTCTGCAGCAAAGCGGGCGTGCCGTGATTCATCGAGATCATCGTCGCTGAAGCCAATAGTATAGGCATGTAGGTCATGGTGTTGCTTTGCAGCTGCGGCAACAACAGAGGTTGAATCAATACCGGCGCTCAGAAAAAAACCGAGAGGCACATCGGCAATGGTCTCACGATCAACCGCATGTGCCAGAGCCGAGCGAACATCGCTTACAGCATGGTCAAATTTTTGATAGTGCGGTTGATATTCGACAGTCCAATAGCGTGTTGTTCGCAAATTCTTTTTTGCTAAATCGAGCTCCAGGTAATGCGCTGGTTCCAGCTTGCATATATTCTTGTAAAGCGATTTCGGCGAAGGAATATAGCCATAGGTATGATAATCATAAAGTGCGATCGGATCGACAACACATCGATCCGACAACAGATCTTTTAACGCCTTTAATTCGGACGCCCATGCTAGATTTTGACCATCCCAGAAATAATATAGAGGCTTGATGCCAATATGATCGCGGGCGAGGATGATTTTGCCGCGGGCTTTATCGTATAACGCAAAGGCGTACATACCATCGAGACGCTCAACGAGGCTCTCGATACCCCATTCACGAAAACCATGCAGAAGCACTTCTGAATCCGAGTGACTGCGAAACCGGTGTTTTACCTCCAAAGTCTGGCGAAGATCGCGGAAATTGTAGATTTCGCCATTGACCGTCAGAACGGTTTGTTCGCCGTCATCGACCATGGGCTGGCGGCCCGCTTCGGACAGGTCAATGATGCTTAAGCGTCGATGGCCGATATACACGCTTTCGTCGGCCCACTCACCCCATTGATCTGGCCCGCGGTGAGATAAAACATTTAAGGCGGTTCGGGATTTGTCCAACGAGAGGGCGGGTCCGAATGTATGGCCTAACAGTCCGCACATGAAACGCTCTACTCCGCCACGCGCGCGACGACGCAAAGGTGGGGGCGTTTCTTCCTTGAGCTCATGGCGTATTTAAGGGTCTTTCGGAGGCCACGTATCTTTTGTCGGAGAACGCTCCCCTTTCCTTTCGCAGCTAGGCTTGCAGAGAAACTCGTTTGAAAGGCGTCGACAATTTCGAAACCTTTGTTCGTAAGGTGTTCACAAAGCGTGTCTTGCGACCACGCACGAACATGCTGCCAGCGGTGGAATAGCTTATTTGTCACTGGGCAGATGATATAATTCTCTTCCAATTTTTCCTCGTTGGGTGTGGTCATTATTATCAACCCGCCTGGCTTGACCAGGCTTTTTGCCGCATTCAGCAAGTCCTCCAGAGCATCATCATAGAGATGCTCGATCACTTCCAAGACAAAAACGCCATCAAACTTTCCAGTGTGTTTTTCAATATCGTCAAAGCGAAAAATGGATAAAAAATTTGGTTGTCCGGCAAACTTGGCCTGAGCGCGCTCAACCGTGTCGGGTGAGAAGTCCATGCCTGCGGCCCGATAGTTACCCGCCAACAAAGCCTCGATCAGGAACCCCGGCCCACATCCATAGTCTACCAGAGAGGCCCCTTTGGGCAGGTACTTCGCCGCCATCTTGGCGACCGGATAGGCATAGTGATAGGAGAAATAGGCTTCTGGAAATTGAGATTCATAGTCCCAGAAGTTCTTCACCATTTCTGGTGTCCAGACCAGAAGCTCCGGCCTGTTGATGGTCTGTGTCGTCATCTGCATTGGGCATTATACACTATATATTGCTGATCTGCGCGACCGTAGACGATAGCCGTATCCGGTGCAATCTTGAGATTTGCTTGCGCCTAGGGTCTTTACGATTTTGATGGAATCAAAATCCGACCCTAAGTTGTTGCTTTCCGTGTTTCCGGACGGAAAACCGGCTTCCACTTTTCCTGGAAACACTCTAGACATCGCGCCCCGTGTTTTGGAATCACTTGCGATGCTCTCGGTTCTCAGTGGTCACGCCGTTTAAGCGCAAAACCGCGTACACTTTTGCGCACGGCGCTCAGGGTTCTCAGTGGTCGCGCCGTTTAAGCGCAAAACCGCGTACACTTTTGCGCACGGCGCTCTGGGATTGCGTACTGTGACAACAATCGCTAATAAGACCGGGAAAGTTCTAGGTCGATAAGACAATGAGTTGAATAGACAGATATGCGTGTAGTCCAATTTCTCGTCGGCAGCCAAGAAGGCGGAGCCGAAGAGTTTTTTCTAAAGTTACTAATGGCGCTGCACGAAGAAGGCATCGACCAGCTTGTCGTCATCAGCCCCAATGCGCGGCGCGAAAAGATTTTGCGCGAGGCAGGACTTTCCCTCCTGGTACTGAATTTTGAAGGTGTTATTGCCGATAGGACAAGCCGGTTCAAGATGGCGCGCGCGGTCAAGGCCTACCGGCCTCATATTTTCATGGCTTGGATGAACCGGGCGGCCCGGCGCACGCCGCGCATTCAGAATTGCGTGAATATTGGCCGCCATGGCGGTTACTACTGGGTCAAGAACTATAAAAATTGCGATTATATCATCGGCAATGCACCGGACGTTGTTGATTTCGCCCTCCAGGATGGCTGGCCCCCAGAAAGGGCACGGCTCATTTCTAATTTCGGCGATATTGAACCCACGCCTCCCCTGGAGCGCTCGGAGTTCGACACCCCTGATGAGGCAAAACTTGTGCTCGCCATGGGCCGGTTTCATGAGGTGAAAGCCTTCGACACCTTGCTCCGGGCGATGGCGCATTTACCGGATGACTATTATTTATGGTTGGCGGGCGATGGCGGTGACCGGCCTCAGCTTGAGGCTTTGCGCGACGAGCTTGGCATCGCTGGCCGTGTGCGTTTTCTGGGTTGGCGCGATGATAAACACAGCCTCTACGCCCAGGCGGACGTCTATGCGATGTCATCGCGGGAAGAACCGCTCGGCAATGTCGTGCTGGAGGCCTGGCAAGAAGGTGTGCCGGTTGTCGCCGCTGAGAGCCTTGGCCCCAGATGGCTGATCACCCATGAGCATGATGGCCTGCTGGTGCCGGTGGACGAGGAGGACGCCTTTGCGGCAGCCATTCAAAGGATTTGTTCAGACGGTGCTCTGGCGTCAAGCCTCACGCAGAATGCAGCCAAGACCTATGCCGAGAAGTTTTCGCGCGAGGCGATTGTGGGGCAGTTTGTCGATTACTTCGCGGAGACCTATCGCGAGAAATTTGAGGAGCTCCCCAGTGATTGGTAAAAGCTCGCGGGCATAAAAAAGGGCCTCCAAACTGGAGGCCCTTTCTCAGTGTTTGTTTAATTATCAATACTTAATGGAAGCAGAAACCCCAACTTCCATTGGATTACCGATAAAGGCATCGTAGGAGCCCGCTTGACCCACAGAGTCAAAGATCACTGTGTTGAAGCGCTCATCCAAGCAATTGCGGCACCAAACAGAGAGTTCAAATCCGTTCTCAGTCTTCGCACCCAATCGGCCGTTGAGCAGAGTATATCCACCCACGCGTTTGACAGGGTCCAGATCAGATCCGGTGTCACGCTTGGTCGTGTGGAAGACTTCAGCGCGCGCATAACCAACAACCGTGTCACTAATTGGTCGTTCATAATGGATGGACGTAGAAGCCGTAACTTGTGGTGCGTTGGTCAGTGCTTTGCCGCCCAAGGGAGGATCTGTTGGCGACGGAGGTCCGACGCTGTCGAGATATCGGGCTTCAACCCAGTTGACACCCCCAGAGAAGGTCAAATTCTCTGTCGCATTTAAGGTGTATTCTGCTTCAACACCCATCGTCTCAGCACCAGGCACATTGATGATCGTGAAATTCAGACCGTCAAATGTATTGAGCTGGAAGTTCTCAAACTCGGTGAAGAACCCAGTGACGTTAAGAGTTAAAATGCCGTCAAACCATGTGGTCCGAACGCCGAGTTCGTAGTTGTCAGCAAACTCGCCTTCA
>JAJFIN010000196.1 GCA_021774955.1 Alphaproteobacteria bacterium
TTGAAGGTCGTTGCGCAGTGGTTCGAAGAACTTAGTCAGATAGAACAAGCTGCCATTGCAAAACAGATGGCCGCAGTGCTCGAAAATGCGGGGGTCGCTTTCGATGTTGGTGGCTACCGTGACGCTCCTCCAGGTTTGCGTATTTGGGCGGGCAGTACCGTTGAGACGAGCGATCTTGAAACGCTGACGGACTGGCTTGATTGGGCCTATGAAGTTGTTAAATCCGAAACGGTTGTGGGCTAGTCCCGCCGATCTCTGTTTCCCATGTATTCCCGGCAAAGGAGTAAGCCATGCCGAAAGTTCTCATATCAGATAAGCTCAGCCCACGGGCGATTGACATCTTTAAAGATCGAGGCCTTGATGTTGATTTCAAGCCGGGCCTTACCCCAGAAGAATTGAAAGACATTATTGGTCAATATGATGGTTTGGCAATCCGCTCGGCGACGAAGGTTACGCCGGAAATTTTGGAGGCTGCAACAAACCTTAAAGTCATTGGTCGTGCGGGAATTGGGGTCGATAATGTAAATATCCCCGAGGCAACGCAGCGTGGTGTTGTTGTTATGAACACACCGTTTGGCAATTCGATCACGACAGCCGAGCACGCTATTGCCATGATCTTTGCGTTGGCACGACAAATCCCGCAAGCCAATGAATCGACACATGATGGCAAGTGGGAAAAATCGAGGTTTATGGGTGTTGAACTAACGTCGAAGACATTGGGTATTATTGGCTGTGGTAATATAGGTAGTATCGTTGCCTCCCGTGCGATCGGCTTGCGTATGAAGGTTGTAGCCTATGACCCATTCCTGTCGCCAGAAAGAGCTTTGGAGCTAGGTGTTCAAAAGGTTGAACTTGATGAGCTTTTTTCCCGCTCCGATTTTATATCTTTGCACACACCGTTGACTGACAAAACCCGAGATATCATTGATGCTGAAGCCATTGATAAGATGAAAGATGGTGTACGGATTATAAATTGTGCCCGTGGCGGATTGATTGTTGAGGCGGCGCTCAAGGCAGGTCTGGTTTCGGGGAAAGTAGCAGGTGCCGCGCTTGACGTGTTCGCTGAAGAACCAGCAAAGGACAATGATTTATTTGGTATGGATAATGTCGTCGCTACCCCCCACCTTGGTGCGGCTACAACTGAAGCCCAGGAGAATGTGGCGCTTCAGGTGGCCGAGCAAATGTCGGATTATCTGATGACAGGAGCGGTCATGAATGCCATCAATATGCCGTCTATCTCTGCTGAAGAGGCGCCGAGATTGAAGCCGTTCGTCCGACTTGCGGAGCTTCTAGGCTTGTTTGCCGGACAATTGACCGAGACGGGGATCCAGTCAGTTCAAATTGAGTTTGAAGGTGAGGTTGCAGAACTTAACACCAAGCCTCTAACGGCCGCTGCGCTTGTCGGCGTATTACGACCCTTACTTTCCGATGTGAATATGGTCAGCGCGCCGGTTATGGCCAAAGAACGTGGTATTGGATTGACCGAAGTGACGCGCGATCAACAGGGAGCATACGAGAGCTATATTCGACTCACCGTTAAGACTGAACGCCAAGAACGCTCTGTGGCCGGTACTTTGTTTTCTAATGGCAAACCGCGGATCATTCAAGTGAAGGGCATTAATATGGATGCCGAGTTGAGTGAACATATGCTCTACGTGGAAAATGAGGACAAACCTGGTTTCATTGGTGCACTTGGAACGACTCTCGGCGCTGAAGGGGTTAATATTGCGACCTTTGCCTTAGGTAGAGATGAACCAGGTGGCGCGGCGATTGCTCTGGTAGCAGTCGATGATCAGATCGCTTGTGAAGTCATCGACAAAGTGGTGGCATTGCCTCTTGTTGTGCAGGCTAAGGCCTTGTCTTTCTGATCGGTGACGATTAAAAGAACCTGCAAAGCCGGTGCGCCCTTGCGTGCCGGTTTTTTATTGAGACTTCTTCGGTAGGAGACAGAAATATGGCAAATGTTGCGGTCATCGGCTCACAATGGGGCGATGAGGGTAAAGGCAAGATTGTTGATTGGCTGTCTGAGCGTGCCGATGTGGTTGTTCGGTTTCAAGGTGGTCACAATGCCGGTCACACGCTCGTCATAGATGGGATTGTTTACAAACTTAGCCTTTTACCCTCAGGGATCGTGCGACCCGGCAAGGTCTCGGTTATTGGCAACGGTGTTGTTGTTGATCCTTGGGCCCTGGTTGACGAGATTGAACGTCTTAAAGGACAGGGTGTCGATGTCACCCCGGATAACCTGAAGATTTCAGAAAGTGCCACGCTTATCCTCCCCGTCCACCAGGAAATGGATGTGTTGCGCGAATCAAGCAACAGCATGCAAAAGATTGGTACGACGCGGCGCGGAATTGGACCCGCCTATGAAGATAAATTGGGTCGGCGCGCATTAAGGATGATCGATCTCAAGGATCCAGAACTATTGGAAGAACGGCTTTCTTCTCTTTTGGCGCATCACAATGCGATGAGACGCGGTCATGGTCGTGAAGAAGTTGATGCGCACGAGTTAATCAAGAAGCTGAAAGATATTGCGCCTCAAGTATTACCGTATGCTGATTGTGTATGGCGATATCTAAATTCGGCACAACGTGCCGGAAAAAAAATTCTCTTTGAAGGTGCGCAAGGCGCACTTCTTGACATTGATCACGGCACATATCCATTCGTGACGTCTTCTAATACTGTTGCCGGACAAGCGGCGGCTGGGGCGGGGGTAGGCCCAAAAGCGATTTCTTATGTTCTTGGTATTACCAAAGCCTACACGACGCGGGTTGGTGAGGGCCCGTTTCCTTCAGAATTGCATGATGACGTTGGTAAGTTACTTGGCGAGCGCGGTCATGAGTTTGGTACTGTCACGGGTCGTT
>JAJFIN010000197.1 GCA_021774955.1 Alphaproteobacteria bacterium
AGTGGGCACGGGGACGCTCTAACAGCGATCAAATTTATCTCGGGGCAATCGGTCGATGCGTTGCCGTTCGACGATGCCCAGTTTGACGCGGTCACCAGTCAGTACGGCATTGAATATACAGATCTGGAGAAAAGCACGGGCGAAGCCTGTCGTGTGCTGCGTCCGGGAGGCAGTCTTTGTTTCATCCTGCATGCGCACGAAGGCCGCGTTGTTGAAGGCGCGCGTGAAGACTTAGGTTGGGTCGAATTTCTGTTGAAAAAGCAGGACATCGTTCAAAAAGCCAAGCAAGCTCTCAAATGGTCTAAGCGTGCTGACACGGCGCCCGCGACCCATCATAAAGCGCAGCTACGGATGAACCGCGCGGTCAGTGTGCTCCAAGAAAGTCTGAACGAGATCCGTGCCGCGAGCGAACGTGCGAGCGCACCGGAAATGCTGGTCAGCGCGGTGTCGCTCATCAGTCATACCCACCAGGTTCGCGGCCATTTTGATCTTCCTGTTCTAGAGGGAAAAATGGATGAGCTCGCACTGGAAATCAGCGCTCACGGCGCGCGCTCCCAAGCGCTTATTGATGCCTCGCGGTCGCGCGATCAAATTGATGCGTTAGCTGAGCAAATGACTGTGTTTGGATTGTCAGATATAGATATCGAACCGGTCAATAATTCCGCAGATGAAGCATTGTGTGGTTGGCAGATCAGTGGAACTAAAATCGCGTAAATTTTGAACCGCTCAGTTGCCTTTTACAATGTTAAATTGGAAAGCATGCGGCGTGAACGGCAACGAAGTGGCTAACGCCTTTGTAGAAGTGTGGTGTCAGGTATCCCTAAAAACCAAGCTCAAAAACGGGCTTCCCTCAACTTGATTGAGGGTCCAATGGCTTAACCGCTTGAAATTACATAGGATGATTCACCCGTGTGATGCCGCCTGTTGGAGCGCCACACTTTCTATGCGTAACAGCACTGCGAGTGGACCCCAGGTCGCGCTTCGCTTGCCTGGGGAGTATATGGAAGGTGTTGGATGATTGGTCGCTTACTGCCCAAACTTAAAATATCGTCTCGACCATCCGATCGAACTCCCAATAGGCGCGGAGTTGGGTTAACTTGCCTTCGTCATTGACGATGTAATGCATGACCAGCTCAGTCCAGCCAGCGTGGCCATCATCGGTCTTGGTGATGATGGTTCCGATGTTCACGCATTCATTGCCGCAGGCGATGGTCTTGCGGATTTCAAACCGTAGCGCACCGTTGGCGATGTAGGTGTCGTAAAAGGTTTCACGCGCCTTTGGGCCTTTGTGACCGTTGCCTTCTGGATCCATCGGGGAGGGGCCGACAGGATCTTGAATGACGGCATCTTCAGTGAAGTTAGCCAGCCAACCTTCCTTGTCTTTGGCCACGGCCGTTTTCACAGAACGAATGGCCGCCTCGCGCGCTGGATGTTTCGGAGCGCTCAACAGAAGTTCAATAGACATAGGCTCTCCAATTATTTTTGTCAGGGCGCGGCGTATTCCAAAAACAGATCGGAAGTGCGTCGCCCAGCCAGTTCGGCGCATTGCTCGTTGTAATCTTTGCGGCGATCTGAATTAAAACCATGGCCAGCATCATAGACATGCACCGGAATATCAGGATGAGCCTCTTTGACCTTGTCGACATCGCTCATTGGTATAGAAGCGTCGTGCCTGCCGAAATGGAGGATGGTCGGACATTTCGGCGTTTCATCAACATAGTCAACAATGAGACGGCCATAATAACCTGATACAGCAGCCAGGTTCTCACAGCGGCAGGCGGCGAGCCAGCACACTGCGCCACCCCAACAATAGCCGGTCATGAAAACCGGGCCCTTGTCTTTCAATCGATCAATGCACAATTGCACGTCGTTGAGGACGGTATCGGGTGGAAACTGTCCGGCGAGTTCCATTGAGCGGTCAATGTCTTCTTGCTCGTAGGTAGCATTAAATCCTCGTTCACCTCGATCATAGAGAGACGGCGCCAGGACTTCGTAGCCATCGGCGGCATAGCGGTCACATAGATCTTTGATGTGGTCGGTGACGCCAAAAATTTCTTGGATTAGGACGAGGCCGCCTTTCCGTTTTCCCGCTGGGGCCACGTGATAGATATCGAAGTCTGCACCATCGCGGCCTTGGACCGCCATTGTCATGCCTTGTCGCGCCATGTGATTCGTCTCCAATCTGGTTTGCTTAGATTAGACTATTTTTCGCTTAGGTCGAATAGACGGATGGGAATCAATCCTGATTAGGGGTGAAGGGTGTACGGCGTGCAATCAAAGCTTGGCCGGTGAAGCTAAATACGGCCTCACCGTGTTGGTTGATGCCGACATTACGGCTGCGCATGATACCAAGATTCGGTCGCGACTTAAGGTCGATTTTTTCGGCAATGGTATTGGTAAAAGTAATTGTATCTCCGGGGCGCACCGGAATAGGCCAGCGCATATCCAGAAATCCAGGCGATACGCCGCTCGGCTGCTGATCGTCGCTTGATTGATTTTTTGCTGCCCGGTCACGATAGGCAATGGTCAGTTTCATCCATATTGATCCAACATGAAATCCGCTGGCGACTAAACCACCAAATAACCCATCCTTGGCTTTCACAGGATCGACATGAAAGTATTGAGGGTCGTATTCCTCGGCGAAGGCAATGATTTCAGGTTCGGTAAAAGTATGTGAGCCGACCTCCATGGTCGCGCCAATTTCTATTTCTTCAAAATAGGCCATCTAATTTACTCCCGCCGAATTGCGCCGGAGATAGAGGGCGTAGCAATCCATGGTCATGAGATCATTGCCGTGTTGGTTTTTAACGTCAAACATGACCCGAACCATGCCGCGGTCGGAGTGGCCGGGGATCGACCTTGTATCAAGCACCGTTCGTTTGACGTGAAATTCATCGCCGGGGCGCACGGGTGCTTTCCACCTGACTTCGTTGATGCCGGGTGATCCCAAATGATGGGCATCTTTCAGATAAGTGTCGTAGAGAAGGCGCATTAATCGGGCGCATGAATGCCAGCCACTTGCTGCCAATCCGCCTAACAGAGAAGATTTAGCGGCCTCTTCGTCTAAGTGAAAAGGTTGAGGATCGTACTCACTGGCATATTCGATGATTTCTGCCTTGGTGATAGCAGCGCCGGAAAATTCGAATGTATCGCCGACCTTAAAATCTTCCCAATAGGGACATTGGTCACTCACAGAAATTTCCTCTTTCTGGGATTTGGCTAATTGGCAAAACGAAAATGCATGACATCGCCATCTTGGACAACATAGTCCTTGCCTTCAAGGCGCATCTTACCAGCTTCTTTTGCAGCGGCTTCGGTACCGCAAGTTTCAAAGTCTTCGAATGAAATGGTCTCTGCCCGGATGAAACCCTTTTCAAAGTCGGTGTGGATAACGCCAGCTGCTTGTGGCGCTTTGGAACCGATGGGCACAGTCCAGGCGCGCGCTTCTTTGGGACCACAGGTAAAATAGGTTTGTAGGTGAAGAAGGCTGTATC
>JAJFIN010000198.1 GCA_021774955.1 Alphaproteobacteria bacterium
ATCCATAACCAGTAAGTAATGGGTATCGGAGAAGCCGAGTGAAACCATCCGTATTCAGAAGGTTTAGCGCCCTGTGCTTCAGCTGGGCATTCTTGATGACATTTGACGCCCGCGCCAATGAGCCGGACGGCGAAGATTTCGAGCAACGGGGATTTCTGTTTCAACTTGACGAAGCCTATCTCCAAGACGCCGGTGATTTGCGGTTCGAGGCCGGAATTGAAACGAGCTTTGACCCGTCGGCTTCCGTTTTCGAACTGGCGGCCGAATATGGCCTGACCGATCGAGTGACAATATCTGCAGCCTTGCCGATAATTGACGACACTGGCAGCGAAGGCATCGGCGATGTCGGACTGGGCATTGACTATGGTGTCTTAAAAGAAAACGGCAACCGCACGCCCGACGTAACGCTGGGTTTTGGTGCCAGCGCCCCGACCGGCGATGCCGATGATGATCTTGGCACCGGCGGCTGGGGCTATCAGATCGCTCTGCGCTCCAGCAAGCATTTCGCGCCGGACTTCCACGGCCACATGGTGAGCGCTTACCAGTGGGCGCCCGGTGGTGGCGACAACGCTGACGCCCTCACCGGCTGGGCGTTTGGTCTTGGCGCCACCTGGCGACCTTTGGCCTTGCTCAGTTTTGCCGCCGAATATCTCCGCGAGACCGAACGGGAACAGGTCACCGGGATAAAGAGCCGCACAACAGAAGAATTTGTCTCCGCCGGATTGATCTTTGAACTTGCCGACGACGTTTATGTCGGCGCCGCCGGTGCCGCAGGGTTAAACGACGACAGTGCCGACACCCGTCTGATCTCAAAACTCACCATCGAGTGGTGAGGCACTCAAAGTGAACAACATGGGCGCGCCAAACTCGAAATCCAGCATACGTACTAATTTCATCATCGTCTCGCTATTGATGGCTCTGACTGTTCTCGGGTCCTTCGCCATAGGCTATATCCACAGTAAATCCCAGCGCGATCACGCCCTGTTCATTCGTACCTTTGACGATCTCGGCAGCGCGCTTCAAACTCTGAAAGTAGATCTGATCGTCCATAAAGCGGGTGTGCATATACACGGGTCAGATGAAAATGCTGCCGATGTATTCGAGCATAGTTTGGCGTTATATTTCACGTTGCGTTCGACCGATATCGACGGCACCGATACCGACAGCCAGTTCATGGATGAACGTGAAGTCGAACTGTCGAAAAAATTAGAGAAAATATATACCAAAGCCGCTATCGACCCCGAAGCGATCATTGCCAGCCAAGACATCGCCGGGCGCTCTATGCCCGATGAATTGGAAGAGCTGTGGGAAGCAAATTTAGATGACCCGCTAATGGGGAACGACGTCTCTCTGGAATTGGCCATCGGTGAAGCGCTGCTCTTGGTCGCCCCCGTATTCCAGGAGGTCAGCAGCCATTCACAAATGTCAAAAATTTCAGACGCCTTTATCGAGCTGATGAACCATGAGATCTCACCTGCGATTAGCGAAGCACGTGAAAAACTAAATGGGGTCATAGAGAAAGACCAGAGAAGCTCGTTCACACTGCACGCCATTGTCGCTGTTGTTGGCATATTGGTGGTTTTGTTCAACATCTTTGGAATCCTTTTTCCGTTGGAAAAAAAGATTGTGGCTGACAAAGCCGCCGTCGAGGCCCAGCGCGCTAAAGCCGAAGCCGCCGACAAAGCAAAATCTGAATTTCTCGCCAATATGAGCCATGAAATTCGTACCCCGATGAACGGCGTTCTCGGCATGGCCGAATTACTTGCCCGCACAGAACTGGCACCCACGCAAAAGAGTTACACCGACGTTATTCGTCAATGCGGCAACACGCTCGTGGACATCATCAACGACATTTTGGATTTTTCCAAAATTGATGCTGGCCAGCTTGCACTCAATTTGCAGCCCTTCAATTTAAAAGCGGTCATTGAGGATGTCGCAAACCTGCTTGCCCCGCGCGCAACCGCACAAGATCTCGAACTTATTGTCCGCTTTGATCCGAAAATATCCGAGGAGTTTGTCGGTGACGGCGGGCGCATCCGCCAAATTCTGATGAACATTGTCGGTAATGCCGTCAAGTTTACCGATGCCGGCCACATCCTTATTTCTGTGTCCGGTCAGCAGCATGATGATGCCGCGGAGCTCACGATTTCTATTGAAGACACCGGCATCGGCATTCCGGCTGATAAACTGGATGTGATTTTCGAAAAATTCAATCAGGTCGATAATTCTTCAACCCGCAATTTCGAAGGCACCGGATTGGGTCTCGCGATCTCTCGTCTCTTGGTCGAAAAAATGGCCGGTACGATCGGGGTCGATAGCAAAATCGGTCATGGATCATCGTTCTGGTTTAAAATCAAACTCCCCGTCCACGGCAAAGGGACACAAACGCAACGCATGCCGGTGGATATTGCCGGCGCCCGCGCCCTCATCATCGATGACAATGATGTCAACTGCACCATCTTGACCGAGCAATTGCGAAGCTGGGGCATCGCCTCCGTTGCCTGCACGTCGCCCTATATCGGACTGGCGGCGCTAAATGATTCAATCAAAGACCGGGTCCCCTACAATTTTATCGTCATGGATTTTCAAATGCCCGAATTAGATGGGATGGAAACTGTGCGACGCATACGTACCAATAGTGAAACGCATGACATCCCCATCATCATGCTGACATCCGTTTGTAACAACACTGACCTGAGTGAAGAAGATCGCGCATTGACCCAAGCTTACTTGGTCAAACCGGTCCGCTCATCATTATTGTTTGATACAATCGTCAATGTACTCTCCGACACCCATATCGTCAGACTAAAAGAAATCGCTGACAACAACGCCCCATCACCTCAAGCGCATCATCAGAAGGCCGCACCATCGGGATTAAAGGTCCTTGTCGCAGAGGACAACGATGCCAATCAATTCCTAATTGGTAAGGTCCTGGAAACACTCGGTCATGATTATCGTATCGTCGGCGATGGCAAGGCCGCGTATGAGCTCGTACCAGACTATCAGCCCGATATCGTTTTGATGGACGTGTCGATGCCGGTGATGGACGGCGTTGAAGCAACCAAAGCCATCAGACAACGCGACGCTGACAATACCGACCACACCATCATCATCGGGCTGACCGCCAATGTCCTGGAAGGTGACAGAGAGAGATATCTTAAGGCCGGCATGGATGATTATCTCGCCAAGCCGGTGAATATTGACCAGCTCGCAAGCAAGATTATCAAGTGGTCTGAATCTGGCGCCCGAAATCGCGAGCGCGCTGCTGGCTAACTTTGTACCGCGTAGCATTGGCGTAGTATCTCTATTTCAATTAAAGCAATAATTAAAATTAAAGGGGTCAGCTTAGACTCCATATACAAGTGCAACACTGTGCAACAATATGGGTCTCATGAACAGCTACCATCATTTAGGTCCCGAAGAACGGGCGGTGCTTATGCTTGAGCGGCAACGCGGCATGAGCCTTCGACAAAT
>JAJFIN010000199.1 GCA_021774955.1 Alphaproteobacteria bacterium
CCAGCCATATTAGCGCCGGAATCTCTAGTCATTATTCGTTTATCGTAGTTCATGAATGCTCCCGCAATCGTGACCCTCATGCGCGTTGACGAAGGTGATAATGGCTTTTACGCTTTTAGATGAAATTCGTATTTACGTGCAATTCTGTTTTCAACTGAGCCAGTGGTAGCAGAAATGGTGTTTCTTGCGGAAGTCCTTTAAACCGAGACTTTGATTCAAGTGAGTAAATTATGATCAATTCGGCCATGAGCAGGTCCGTTAGAACAGGAACAGTAGCATTTCTAGCCATATTATTGTTTTTTGGCATGGGACTTCCTGCTCACGCTATTTCAATCATTCGAGACGCAGAAATTGAAGCGCTCTTGCGTGACTATAGCGAACCTCTTTTTGTCGCTGCAGGTTTGACCCCGAGCTCTGTAGACACCTACTTGGTCAATGACCCTTCGCTGAACGCATTTGTAGCCGGTGGACAAAACATATTCATGCACACGGGTCTCATTGTTACTGCGGAAAACCCAAATGAACTGGTGGGTGTGCTGGCCCATGAAACAGGCCATATCTCTGGTGCTCATCTTGCACGGCGTTCGGACGCTGGCTCTGCCACCACAATTCCTGTCGTCCTCAGTTTAGGGCTTGGTATCTTAGCCATCGCTGCGGGTGCGCCAGATGCGGGTGCGGCAATCTTAGCCGGCGGGCAACACATTGCTGCGATCAATATGTATTCCTACCTGCGAGAGCAGGAATCTTCTGCTGATCAAGCCGGATTCACTTTCATAGAACGTGCAGGCCAATCACCAGAAGGGTTGGTTTCCTTTTTTGACAATTTTAGAAGCCAAGAAGCCCTGAGCCCTGCACAACGCTATCCCTATTTTAGAACTCATCCGCTTTCAAGCCAACGCATCGATGCGCTTCGAGTTCGGTTGGAAGATTCAAGATATCGCGACAAAGAAGATAGCCCTGAAGAGTTACATCGATTTCGTATGGCACAAGCCAAATTGCGAGGATTTCTCGATCGCCCGGAATCAGTGATCAACCGTTATCGCGACAAAGATACAAAAGTGGCTCGATACGCCAAAGCGGTTGCCTATTTTCGTATGACTGAGATTGAAAACGCTCTGGTAGAAATGGACGCCCTTCTGGAGGTTGAACCAGAGAACCCGTATTTCCACGAGTTGCGTGGTCAAATCCTATTTGAAAGCGGCCGTGTCGCAGATGCGATTCCTAGCCACAAAAAATCTGTTGAACTGGCTCCTAAAGAAGGTCTGCTTCGGGTCAATCTCGCTCAAGCATTGATCGCGAATCCGAAAACTGAAGGTGACCCAGCAACGATCTCGGCGGCACAGATGCATCTGACTGAAGCATTAGTGCTCGACGATGAAAACTCATTTGCATGGCACCAACTTGCGATTACCTATGCGCGCCAGAATAATGCAGGTATGGCTGACTACGCGACTGCTGAACGTCATTATTTGACTGGAAACATGGGGGCTGCTGCTGAATTTGCATCCCGCGCCAAAGACAAGCTAGAAAAAGGCACACCAGATTGGAATCGAGCTATTGATATCCTCAATGTCGCGCGTAATAAAGCAGACCGCAAACGCGGACACCGGTAATCATTGACACATCACACCAAGGACCCAAATTTGATGAATAAGTTACTCACCTACCTGCCATCAATCAGCCTACTGATTATCTTGCTGATTCTTCCGATTAACTCCTTGGCCCAGGAACGCGTAGCATCCGATCAATTTAACGAAATTGAAAAAAGAGCGATTGAAGAAATTGTTCGCGACTACATCATCGAGCACCCAGAAGTTCTCCTAGAATCAATATCGTTGATGGAGCAACGGCAACAAGAGTTGCGTCAGGCACAAGCTGAAAAAGCAATTCGAGAGAACGCGGATGAGATATTCAATGCTCCAACTTCTTTTGTCGGTGGTAACGTCGACGGCAATATCACAATTGTTGAATTTTTCGACTACAATTGTGGTTATTGCAAGCAAGGCTTTCCCGGTATGATGAATATCATCAACACAGACAAAAACATTCGACTGGTGTTGAAGGAATATCCTGTGTTGGGTCCGGAATCGATAGTGGCTGCCAGAGCCGCCATTGCGTCACGTAAGCAAAATAAATATATGGCTTTTCACACAGCTCTGATGAAAGCGAAGGGGAAGTTGAGTGAACAACGCATATTTGACATTGCTAAAGACACCGGCATCAACATCAAAAAGTTAAAAGATGATATGCAATCACCGGAAGTTGACGCGACCATAGAGCGGAATCACGCACTCACCGAGCTATTGGGTATCGACGGCACACCTGGATATGTGATTGGCAACATTCTCGTTCCGGGTTTTATTCCCGAAGAGGGTCTCAAAGCGGTCGTATTTCAAGCCCGAGCGAACAAAGAGACCGTCACCAATTAGAAACTAGATCAGTCCTGCCAGTGGTGACGAGGGATCGGCATACATTTTCTTAGGCATGCGACCAGCGAGGTAGGCAAGGCGTCCAGCAACAACGGCATTGCGCATCGCTGCAGCCATCATGATTGGATTTTTTGCTTCTGCTATTGCTGTGTTCATCAGTACACCATCGCAACCAAGCTCCATTGCCACGGCGGCGTCTGATGCAGTTCCAACCCCAGCATCGACCAACACGGGCACATTTGTTTGTTCAATGATCAAGCGAAGGTTCACTGGGTTTTGGATGCCAAGCCCCGAACCGATGGGTGCG
>JAJFIN010000200.1 GCA_021774955.1 Alphaproteobacteria bacterium
CCGCGCAGGATCCAAGCGGTGACGAAGCTACCAGTGCGTTCACACTGGCTGTTAGTGAAGTCGATGGAGGCAGTGGTAGCACTGGTGGAAGCGCTGGCAGTGGACACCAACAAGGTCAAGGCGGCAGCGGAAGTGGTGACGACCAGCAAGCCCAAGGTGGTAGCGGCAGTGGTGGCCAGCATGGCAACAGCCACAACCACGGCGGAAGTGGTAGCGGCGGTCAAAATAGCAACAACCACAATCATGGCCATGACCACAATTCTAGTCGGAACCACGGTCACGCCTACGGTCAAGCTGGAACCGGAAGCGGCAGTGGTAGCGGCGGTGACATTATGTATGGTAGCCACCGCAACGACCGGATGTCCGGCGGCAGTGGTGACGACACCATGTATGGTGGCAATGGCAATGACCGGATGTCCGGCGGCAGCGGCAATGATGCCCTGTATGGCGGTAATGGTAACGACCGGATGGCTGGCGGTAGTGGCGATGACGCACTGCACGGTGGTCGCGGAAATGATGCCATGGCCGCTGGCGGAGGTAGCGACACGCTGAGCGGTGGCCATGGCAACGACCGGATGGCTGGCGGCAGCGGCAACGACACCTTAAGCGGTGGCCATGGTAATGACCGGATGTCCGGTGGTAGTGGTGGTGATACCATGCATGGTGATCAGGGTAATGACTACCTTTCTGGTGGAGATGGAGATGATGTTCTCTATGGCGATGCTGGAAACGATCGGTTAGCCGGTGGTTCTGGTTCAGATACGTTCCACATGGGTGAAGGTAATGACATTGCCCAGGGTAGCGATGGAAACGATACTTTCTATCTCCAACAAGGCGATGGCCACCACAATACCGTGACTGGCGGTGCTGGCGGCGACTGGACCGACGTTATTGTCGTGACTAATACTGAAGGCGATGCAGCGCCGGCTGGTGATTGGACAATTGCTATCGATGGTGGCACGACCATTGAGGTGTCCGATGCCTCAGGTAGTCTTGATTTGGGCGATGATATTTCTGGAACCATTACGCTATCTGACGGTACGGAAGTCGACTTCAGTGAGTTAGAGCGCATTGAGTGGGGCACTTAGATCGGATTGGTCCTCTTATCTAGGTGTGGTCTTAATGAAAATCAAAGTTGAACAAGCGTCTTCAGTCTGTAGGGAGCTATTGGGTGCAGATGTCACGTCAGTTTCGAGATTGGGCGGTTCATCACGGAATGTCTGGCGTGTTAACTTAGCAGGCGATTCTAGCGTCATTGCTGCCCATAGAAACCAACCTAACAGAGCACTCTTGGAACAAAATATTCTCCACCGTCTTCACGGTTACGAAGGGTGTTTGCCCCATTTGTTGTGCGTGCAAGGACCTTGGATCATTCAATCAGATCTTGGAACAGACCGGTTGTCCAAATGCATGGCGCAGGGGGAAAAAGCTGGTGATAAGGTGCTCCTCATTGAGGCGCTTGAGTCACTCCACAAGATTCAATCAATCGGTGCTAAGCTGAAACTCAGAGACCATGTGTCACCCATCGGTCGTCGTTCGGGTTGGAATAAAAATCTCCTGCTTGCGCCTAATCGATTGGCGCGTTTGGGCGGGTTTGATGACCCTGCCTATGATATGCAGACTGCGGATGATATTATATCTAGATGTCGATCTATGTTCATTAAATGGGATGCGCGACCAGGAAATGCGATTTTGAAGGCAGATGGAAAAGTCGCGTGGTTTGATTTTGAGCATTGCGGTCTTCGCGATCCCCTTGATGATCTTGCTTGGTTTTTAGGTGATGAATATGTTCCGGACCACTCAGAGGTTGAGCAAGAGTTGATTGATGGGTTTGTTGAAAAATTTGCCGGTGACCTGGGGGAGAAATCAGCGCGAACTTATCTCAGCGTGTTCGGTACTTTGCACATGTGCATTCGGCTAGAGCTTATCCTGAGGCGCAAAAAAGATGGCCCCTGGTGGTCGTATCAATCGTGCTTGAACAAGGACACCGTTGGTGCCACACGTTTGCAATTTTTAGAATTGACCAAAAAAGCCACACGGTGGGCGGCTCAACATCCATCTACCTCCCCCTTAAGTCCCTGGCTTATTGAATTCGGTGAAACCATGGTTGCCCGCGAGCCCATTACCCAGCGCGTGTCGATCAAAATCACACCGCAAAAAGCAGCTTGAACTAGCTACCTTTTTTTTCCTTATGGCGTCCTTCTAGATAGAGAAGGCCTCCGTGATTGGGATCGACACGGCCCGATTGGGACATGATCACGGCAAGAACGCGCGTTCCTTCAAATTGTGAGAATATAATGGTTGCAATTACCATGATTGGAATTGAGATGATCATTCCGACCACGCCCCAAATGCTGCTCCAGATAGCCAGTGATAATAGAATGAAAAGAGGGCTGAGGTTGAGTGTCGTCCCCATCCATCGTGGTTCTATCAGGCTGCCAACTAATTGCTGTATTGCCGCGAGTGAAATTAAAGCGATCAAGAAGGTCGTCAAAGGGTCAGAAATATCAGGCTGCACTAGGGTTAGGGTAATGGGGAAGGCTACCGCAATGATCGAACCGATATAGGGTATAAAGTTGAGGAAAAAGGCAAGAACAGCCCAAAACAAAGCGAAGTCAATTCCGATAATGATCATAGCGACGTAGCTCATGGATGAGACCAGGGAGCTGGCCAACGTTTTAATTGCCAGATAGCGCCTTATGCGTTCACCGATGATCTTGAGTGTTCGTTCAATAGCTTCTTGTTGTTTATGGTCGCGGGCGAAGGTTGCGATCTTGATCGGTAATGTTCGGCGCTCCCATAGCAAGAATGCCGTATAAACCATGATAGCGGCAGCGTTGCCGGCGATTACGGTTAGAGGACTGACAATCGCCTGCATGATCGTACCGATGTTCAGAGCACCGAGGCGTTGGAGTAATTCGGTGAATGTTGGAAAATCGTCGATCCTCAATAGGACGCCTATTTCTTCAAGCCTCAAATCAAGGTTTTCTTGATAGCTGGAAGCGTTTTTTGCGACGAGGGTTGCATTATCAATAATAACATTGCCGAGAAGATAAAGTGCTCCAGAAACGATGAGGATTGCCATCAATAGCGAGAACGGTTTGAATATGGGGATACCGAAAATACTTATGCTCTTCAATCCGTCGGATATGGCGGTAATGAAGTAGGCGATCAAAAAAGCAATGACAACGGGAACCAATATCCTCTGCCCAAGGATCAAGATGTAGGTAACCAACGCGGCCAGGGCGAGGGCGAAAAAGAAGTTGATCAAAGTGGTATTGGCCTGTGGCATTCTGGTTCCTTCGCGCTGTGACCATCCTCTAGGCTCATTCGGGGAATGCATTGGGAATGCATTGGGGAATAGAAGATGGATCTGTCAGAGGGACTATAGCGAATTTTGCAGGCAACCAATCATTCTTTTTTTTGAGTTTAGGCTGACTGGTGAGATTTCGTGGCTTTGGTCACGAAACTATTTGTCTTAGTGAGCGCCTGATCAATATCCTCAAGTAAGTCGCTTGTCGTCTCGAGCCCAGCAGACAATCGTATGAGGCCGTCTGATATTCCGTGGACCAGACGCTCCTCACGGGTGTAGGTTGAGTGGGTCATGCTGGCTGGATGCTGCACCAGCGTTTCGGCGTCGCCAAGACTGACCGCGCGAATTACCAGGTCAAGTGCGTCCATGAAATGTGTACCAGCTTCCATTCCGCCTTTCAATTCAAAGGCCATCATCCCACCGGGTCCACGCATTTGGCGTTGGGTTATATCGTAATGTTTGAAACTTTTGACACCTGGGTAATAAACATTCTCAACCAAAGGATGGTCTTCGAGGAGATTGGCAATGGCCTGGGCATTTTGAATGTGGCGATCCATCCGCACTTCAAGTGTTTTTAGACCGCGCAAGACAAGGAAGGCATCCATCGCAGATAGGACAGCGCCAGTCATGTCTTTGAGCCCATGCATTCGAATGCTCTGCATGGTTTCAAATGGACCAGCGACGATTCCGGCGACAAGGTCTCCGTGGCCGCCGAGATATTTAGTAGCCGAATGGATAACTAGATCTGCACCCTCTGCAAGCGGGGATTGAAGGTAGGGCGTGCAATAGGTGTTATCGACGACAAGTGTGACGTTTTCCGAATAGAGACTGTCATCGACAATTTTTCGCATATTCGCGATGTCGATCAAGCGCATGTTCGGATTGGCTGGCGTTTCGAAATAGACGACCCGCGTTTTTTCATTGAGCGCATTGACCAGATTTTCTGGTACTGTCAAATCGACAGGGGTGACGGTCACGCCGAATTTTCTCAGACCATGAGTGAAAAATGAGAATGTGCAGCCATATAGTGTCTTGTCGACAATCAGCTCATCACCTGGCTCCACCAAAGTCCAGAGCGTGGCACTAATTGCGCCCATGCCACTGGCGGTCGCTAGGGCGGCCTCAGCTCCCTCGAGTTCGGCCATACGGGTCTCAAGAAGATTTTGCGTCGGATTGCCGAGCCGTGAATAAATATAACCTTCGCGTTCGCCGGCAAACATTTCGCCACCATCTTTCGCAGATTCAAATGCAAAAGTGGACGTCATATAGATGGGTGGATTTAGAGCGCCATTTTCATCGCGAGGGTCATAGCCATGATGGATGGCCCGTGTGGCGAAACCAAAATTGCGATTATGACGTTTACGTTTAGACATTTCGGGCAACCTTTCAAAAGGTAGCGATTCTTGTCTGGCAAACTTGGTCAGACTTTCATTAGCCTCGGCGGAATGCCCGTCTGTTCCGCGGGTCTTAATCGACAAACTTCAAGGAATTTACGATCAAAATATTGTGCATAATAACTGGAACAATGTAAAGAATTTGATATCGAAACCCTATACTTTCTAAGTAAAATAGGACAGATCAGCCGAGTTTGCATATGAAAATCTTACGCAAGGTTAAAGGCGTCTCAAATTGGCAAATCAGAGCCTATTTCGGAGCTGATGGCACTCCTAGATCTTTTGGGTTTGCACGGAAAAAGTTCTTAAACGACAATTGGCTTTGGTGCGTTCTTTCGGGTTTGGTTCGTAACCCGACCGTGTTGAGAAACTTGCTCAACTCAGTGCGGGAAAGAGGGAAAGCAATAGGGTCAAGGATTAAAGCTTTCAACAAATATATGGTCAGTAGAGTGAACAAACCAGAGAAAGCTATATCGCTCAAAAAGTGCGCGCCCTGAACCATTCTTATTCCACCAATGAAAATACCAAAAGCCAAACTCGCGATGGCGTCGGGTTTGTGTGTTCGAGTGAAAGCGATGGCAAATGCAAACAGAGCAAACGCGAGTGCGGCATCCCCTGAAACAAAAGAGCAATTATTGGAGCATTGATCCGAGATGAGAAGTGCGGGGCTGAATTCTTTGTCACCACCGAACTCGAGCAAATGGCGCGGTCGGGCGCGACCCCAGAAGCTCTTGAAAACACCATTGACAATGAGGCCGGGACCTACGGTAAGGCAGGCAAAGAAAAAGGCATAGGTCCGCGCAGACCAGTTTAGAATTTTTCTTTTCCCAATTGAGGTAATCGCTAACCCGGCAATAACGAAGACCGCCAATGTGAGACCAAGATTGTTGATCATATCATTAAAGAATTGAGGGACGGGGTGGTGAGAGAGGGGAAAGCCATTTTCCCCGTCGGCGAAAAGACCGGCTACATAAAGATCAAGTGTCGGTACAGCTAAAAAAATGAAAGCGCTCGCGATACACGCCAAAATGAGCCAATAGATCGGCCGCCAAGTTTCTTGCCACACTAAGCCTCTGTCCGTGTGATCGCTCATAACCCGTCGGCACCTCGGCCTTTGTAGTTTGTAAGCTCAAACAAATAGACCGTTCGAGATTTGTCGACACCTGTAATGACGGTGATTTCATGGAGGGGGGTCGCAGATTCGAAATGCTCAAAGATATCCTGAGGATTTGGATATCGCGCCACGAAAAGAACGCGCGCACCTTGCTCAACATGGAGGGGAATGGTGAGTTCGTAGTGATGGGCTGGGTGTAGATCTTCATCCCAGTAGGTTATGGGAGCGTTGGAAGGGCGGGCATAATAAAGCAGCTCGGCTGTGACAAGGCGATCATCAGCCATGATGGCAGTGTAGGCGCCAGCCTTTTCTGCTTCTAAAACCGCATCGCCGATCATATCCCAGCCGCGTACCCGTTTAAATGAATTCGACATTCCGGTCGATTCGATGGTGCCAGGTACCGCCACCAATGTGTATAGGAAAGCCGCGAGGGAGAGATGGAGTGCCAAAGAGGCTGCCCGCAACCAATGCAATCTGGTACGCGCCAGCCAGGTAATCGTAAATGGTGTTGCTGCAACGTAAGCCGTTGCTGCCCAATTTGCGTTGGCGCGAGATAAGAATGCTTGGCTGATGGCAATGGCCAGAATCGGAACAGTAAAGAACAGTAAGAAGCGATCTGGCTCATAGCTGTCATGCGTGTTTCTTTGTTTGTCTCTGACTAAACCCAACAAGCCGACAACAAGCGCGATAAACAAGATCGGACCAAAAACACCCAATTGCCCGACAATGAAGTCGATCATTTTGTCGAGGTTGAACATGTCGCCTTGCCAATTGGCGTTTGATGCGGTGTGTGTGAAAGTGGCAAATCCAGCGGTTGCATTCCATATAATATTTGGTGAAAAGATCAGGAACGCGAGCGCGACGATGACACCGACTGAAGGGCTTATAAGTATCGCTCTCCTATTCTTTGTACTGACTAGGTATAAAGCTGCGCAGAGGATGAAATATACCATCGCGTATTTGCTGAGCAGCCCAAACCCGATTGCCGCGCCACTAATGGCTGCCCATTTTAGATCTTGGCCCTCTAAAACTTTGTGAAAACCATAAAGCGCTATCGACCAGAAAAACAACAAGGGAACATCTGTTGTAATGAGACCCGAGGAAAAGAACACGGACGGGAGAGTGGCAAAGGTGATGGCGGCCCAGGCCCCTGTTGGCGCATTGTATAGCCGTTCGCCGATCTTGAAGATCACGAAGCTGGTACCTGCGTGCAACAGCGGAGACGAAAGGCGGATAAAAGTCTCTCCATCACCAAAGGGAAGCGTTGTT
>JAJFIN010000003.1 GCA_021774955.1 Alphaproteobacteria bacterium
CCTACAATGATATTGAAAGTTTTGATGCGGCTGTTAATCAGGCTGGTGATGATTTGGCCGGTGTCGTGGTGTCCGCGTTTAAACATGATGTGATGATCGACCAAGAGCTGCCCGATCCAACATTCGCCAAACATGTGAGAACCGTGTGCACACAAAAAGATGCCGCGCTGATTGTCGATGATGTTCGGGCGGGGTTTCGTATGGCCCTCGATTGCTCTTGGAGCAAGGTTGGCGTTGAACCTGACCTTAGCGCCTGGAGTAAAGCCATCGCCAACGGCTACCCGCTGGCAGCGGTACTTGGCAATGATCGTTTTAGGGAGGCGTGTGAGAAGATATTCGTAACGGGTTCATTCTGGTATTCGGCTGTTCCGATGACGGCTGCGCTTGCTACTCTTGACCAGCTAGAGGCACTAGACGGGCCGCGCGTCATGGATGACCTCGGGAACACATTGCGTGCAGGGCTCGCTGAGATCGCAAATTCTCATAATATTCCTTTGCGCCAATCGGGCCCACCGGCAATGCCGCTCTTGTTGTTCGATGATGATCCGAAATTCAAGAAAGCCTATGGCTGGACCGCAGAGATGGTGAAAAACGGTGTTTACTTTCACCCTTGGCACAATATGTTTTTGTCCTGCGCCCATACCGATGAAGACATCGCGAAGACACTGGATGTCGCAGATAGCGCTTTCACAATCTTGAAACAGAATTTCGAGATGTAGAATGAGGGCGTGTTTTGCTAACGAAGACTTCTAAAGCAGGAGCGCACTTCATTGACAAATGTTTCGGGTTGTTCGAAAGCGGCAAAATGTCCACCCTTGTCGAGCTCGCCCCAATGCACAAGGTTGGTAAAACGTTTTTCTGCCCAACGACGTGAACATCTGAAAATTTCCTTGGGGAAAATGCTACAGCCGACTGGAACCGTCACAGGATCTTGGGAGATATTACCAAAGCTCTCCCAGTAAAGCCTGGCTGACGACGCACCCGTTCCGGGTAGCCAGTACAACATGATGTTATCGAGCATTTCGTCCCGGGTCAGAGCATCTTCCGGATGGCCATTATTATCGGTCCAAGCCCAGAATTTTTCTAAGATCCAAGCGGCTTGTCCAATAGGAGAATCGACCAAGCCATAGCCCACCGATTGCGGACGTGTGCTTTGTTCCTTTGAGTAACCAGAATCCCAATCATTGTAGTGCTGCATACCGGCTAAAGCGCTTTGCTCAAGCTCGGTGAGATCATCCATTGTGTCGGGATCAGGTCCAACGATGGGCATATTGACGTGGATGCCTTCGCAGTGTTCGGGGTCGCGAATTGCGATCATGGTCGTGACCATTGAGCCCCAATCGCCGCCTTGAGCAAAATAGCGATTGTAGCCAAGACGGAGCATCAACTTGCTCCATGTGTCGGCGATCTTCTCGACCCCCCAACCGGTCTCGATTGGCTTACCGGAAAATCCGTATCCGGGCATCGAGGGACAAACGACATGGAAAGCATCTGCGGCATCGCCACCATAAGAAGTTGGATCGGTGAGCGGGCCGATCACTTTGTGGAATTCAACGACGGACCCCGGCCATCCATGGGTGATGATTAAAGGTTTTGCATTGTCGTGGGGCGAGCGCACATGAATGAAATGAATATCCATGCCATCAATTTCAGTTTTGAATTGGCCGAGCGCGTTCAACGCCGCTTCACAGCGACGCCAATCATAATCTTCTGCCCAATAGGTGCAGATTTCCTCCATGTAAGCGAGCGGCGTACCTTGCGACCAATCCTCGGGCGTTTCTTTGTCGGGGAACCTTGTGGCTACTAAGCGACGTCTGAGATCGTCCAATTGACCATCGCTGACGGCAAGTTCAAACGGTGTGATCGCTTCTGACATGGTTTTCCCACCTATTAGTTTTTGATTGGATAGGGGGAGAGGCTAGCACTGCCAGGAACCTCACAGCAAGCGCGCCGGTGTCACAAATTGCTGTTTAGACCAGCAGATTGTTGCACTCGTATTGGATGTAGCTTGAGAGTTCATAGGGCTTGCCAGCAAACAGGACCTCTTCAACGGTGCGCTTGTCGATCATGCTATTGGCGAGATAGTCCTCATGGTTTGACCAACCTAGAAACGCGACAAATTCCTGCGCTGCATAATTGTTGAAATAGACCTCACAAGACAAAAGTCCCTGCACCTCTTTAACCTGCTCCATGCGGCTAGGAAGTCTCAAGGACAAAGGTTCGTTTGAATGTTTATCTGAGACAATCCCGTGGCAGACGACAACGCACTCACCCGTTTTTGATTGGGGAAAGATGTTGTTTTCATCCTCAGGTGGGTCTGCAAATATTTCGTAGTAAAGCCCGGGTCGGAAATAGGCCGAGGCGATGCGATCGTCAGCTCTTACTTCCATTAAGCTGGCGGCCGCCTTGTTGTGATGTCCCTCGCTTTTCCAACGGGTGTTGGCCCAAACGACATGCGGTTGTTGGATGCATTGGTAAAAATTGCGTTCCAACACGCCGAGCTCGTCATTGAACATTTTTTCCGCCTCGGTAAACCCCTCTAAGGTTTCCTCTAAGGTTCCGTCTTCTATGACTATTTGACAGACTGAGTACATGCCATCCCTCCCAACATTTCGAGTTTACTTTGTCTTCTGTCGGCGAGAGCGCTTGATCGGAAAGACGTTATCTGAGTGAAACAATTTTCCAATCGCTTGCCCGCTGACTTTCTCAATCGTCTCTCTAACCAAAGTGAGTTTCACCGATCCTGCCTCTGGTTCTTCACGCAAAAGATTGGCACTCCGCATGGCTTCCAAATGGTGCGAGATCGTGGGCTTTGAAACCTCCAATAAGCTGGCGAGTTCAGTTGCGGAGCGCGGCTTCTGCGCCATGAGACCGGCGATTGCAAACCGAGTGCTGTCACCTAGCGCTTTGAATACGAGGAAGGCATCAATCTCAGGTGAAGTAAGACCCTCAACATGATTGACTTCGACCAAATCAAGTTGAATTTCGGGATCAAAATAAGGGAAAAAGACGCAATCATCGGTTTTTGAACGCGCGCTCTTCAAAGCGCTCCAAACGCGCCTGTCGTTAAACGCAGAAGGTGAGAACGTACATTGTTCAATATGACTTTGATCATTTTGTTCACCACCACGCACGGCATGAAGAACGCCCTTTTCCGTGTCCAGCTCAACGCGTAGCAGAGCTTCACGGGTAAATTCCTCAAAAGTGCAAACAGCAAACAGTCGTTCCTTTGCCGCGGCTGATCGCTCCAGTGCCGGCGAACACAGTCGCCATGTATCGCGAAAAACTTCGTCCCAGTAGATGCACAAAAGCGAAAGGATTTCTTGACGATGTTGATCAGGGCGGGCAATCAGAGATTCGTAATTTTGAACTATGGGTTGATCTTCATCGTAAGGGTAAAGGCCGGTAAAACTAAACCATTCCTTTTTTCTCTTTGGAGACTTGTTGATTGCCCGTTTGAGATTGCATTTCCCTTCCAATATTTCCGTCACCAGATCTGGGAAATGCAGGCAGGCAAACAAAAGTTTTTCCTGCCAATCACGAATTTCCATTTCACTGAGTGATTTTTCAACCTCCTCAAATGTGAATTCACTTTGATCCGCAGGAAGAAGTGTTGGAAGGGCAACCCAGATCTGCCAGGCATGACCAACGACGCTCAACCGATCAAAAAACTCCTGGCCCAGTTTCGCTGTGGCTTGCTGCTTCCACCCCTGGTGAATTCTTGACTCGGGATCGAGCAGCACCCCCAACGAGTAAAACAACTCGAACCGAAGGCTCACACTGAACCGTGCTTTGTTTTTCAAACGCTCAAATGGATCGACATCTGTTGTCATACTTGTTATATTATTATCTAATTAGTTATATGCAAGACTTATTTATAACAACTGGGGAAAAGTGGTGACTCTTCAAGCAGATGTGAAAAACCGCCCGTATTTGGATAATTATCTTAGATTTCTTGCTCTTTTTCGGGGCACGATCACAGAGACATCTAACGCCATTGAAGTGGTGAGCCCACGTGCGGAATTTAATTTGCTCATTCCCAAAAAGCACCTTTCCCGCGAGATCTCCCAAGCATTTGGCGGTTCTATTCTTTGCCTGCCATGGATCGAAAATCTTGATGATGACTTCAGAAAGGCCGACCTGGCACAGCAAGCCGAATATGTATTCATGAAAAAAGCGGTGAGTGATTTTTCAACGAGCGAGAGCGATATCGACGTCTTTGAGGCTTCGACGCTTGAGGATCTCGAGATCTTCACTCAGGTTCAAGCGCGCGGGTTTGCCGAGAGTGAAGAAGAGCTTCACGATTGGTTGCCGTTTCACCGAAGCAGCAACATACCGAACCTCACGGATGATTGCTGCAAATTCCTAATCGCGAAACAAAATGGTGCACCGGTTGGTGTCACCCTTCTGGTCAATACAGAGGATGTGTGCGGCATCTTCGCCGTGGCAACGCCAAAAGAGTTTCGCAACCAAGGCGTAAGTGGTCACCTCCTGTCAGCCAGCGGACAGATTGCGAAGGATCTGGGATACAATGAAGTCGTGCTGCAAGTCCATGCTGGAACATATGCCCAAGGGTTTTACACGCGGCTCGGATTTGAAGAAATGTTTCGCATTCCCGTATGGGGAAAATAATTGGCATTATTAAAGATTCGCAAGAGACAATCTCGCGTCTATCCCTTCACTGTGCGAATAGGATCTGTGCCATCCCATGTCGCGGCAAGGTCGCGGATATGTTTGAAGAAACGCCCCTTGGGACCCGAGACATCGGATATTTCGATGATCGTCCCGGGATGGGTTTCGGTTTCAAAATAAACAAACCGTCCACGCTCGCCGATCTCGCCTTCCTGTCCCGCCACGTATCCCATCGCGGTCAAACGATCTAAATCTTCTTGATAGGTCTCGGTCCAATAGGACATGTGCTGAAGACCTTCGTTTCCTGCTTCAAGGAAGTCGCGATACATCGATGGCGCATCATTACGCTGTTGGATCAACTCAATCTGAAGATCGCCAGTATTGGCCAAGGCTATGCTCAGTTCGACATCAGATGGTTCACCTTTGTAGCGAAAGTTTTCTACCGGTACGCAGTCTATATAAAAGAACGGGCCAACGCCTAAAACTTCCGTCCAGTGCTTTAAGGCCGCATCAATATCGCGCACCACATAACCATTTTGACATACTTTTCCAAATAAACGGCTCATTAGGTTTACCCCATTCTCTAGTTTTTACGCACAGTCTCCATGACAGCCATGCCGGCTGCGGGGTCGAGATCTGTCTCGGTAGCTTCGGTCAAACGCGCCATGGTCATATAAAAGCCAATTGTCAGAATGGCCTCGACGATCTCTTGATCGGAAAAATGTCCGTGAACAGTTTTAAATACATCATCGTCAACACGCACATTCTCAACCACCTGTTTGGAAAAGGCGAGCAAGGCTTGTTCGGCTTCATTAAACACCGCGTCAGTAATCGCGCCTTTTTCCAAGGCCGCAATCTGCTCTTTGGGAACACCGACACCTTCGCCGATGGGCACATGCTGACGCCATTCGTAAGCGCCGCCCTCGAGGTTTGCGACTTGTAAGATCAACAATTCCCGCTCACAGGCGCCAAGTTTCTGCTTGCCGAGGATCGCACCCCCCAATCGCATCGCCGGCACCATACAGGTTTCGGCATGCGCCATCATTTTGAAAACGTTGAGTTTAACCGCGAGGCCATCGAAAGCGCGGCGCACATCGCCACTGCTAGTCTCGGGATCGATGAAGGGTAGTCGTGCCATTTTTTTTCCTCCGTTGAGCATTTTTTTTGGCCGCACTAGAAGCACTAATCACGCTGCCAGTAACGTCTCAGTTTTTATTTTGATTGGGTAGCATAAATGGGAAAACACCTGAGTCCAGCGATGAATGCTAGCACTTCAGTTTTGGACGGCACAGATTGTGAGATTACATCATCCTGCCAAATCCAAGCATCCCTGCGATGACAGCACCAGCAACGAATGTACCTACGATGGTCACGATGAAATGCGGCACGCGCGATCCTTCAGGTACTTCGAGATATTGTGGAATCATCTGATAGAGCAAAACCAGTGAATAGATGCTAAGGCCCAACCCAATCATCCCGCCAATCCACATGATGGACGAAATAGCTGTGCCTATATAAGCCGGGACTGCGGCCAGAGAAGCTGCCGCAAATGCTCGATTATAATTTGCCTTACCCTTCATTTGACCGGCGGCGAAATTAATGATCAGGGTGAGGATCACAAACATAGCAATTGACGACACCATGCCGCGAACAAAAATTTCAAATCCGAAAGTGCTGCCAAACATATGGCCTGATCGAAACAGTGATGAGAAAATCAATTGTAGCAAATAGGCCCCGACAATAAGTGGGCCAGTCAGCAACCAGGCTGTCTGTTGCCAGGTGCGGTTTTCTTCGTAATAGCTCGCCCAGGTCGCTTTCGGGTCTAAGATTGCGCCCTTGATCAGGTTCAGTGTTTTGTCCAGCTCCAACATATTGCGCTCCTGTGGTGAGTCGGTAACAAGCATAGCGCCAAATGCGCCCAATTGCACGTGTGAGGGTGCATTCTCTTGCCCGGTCTCGGTGATAGGATTAGGCTAAATTCGGTCTGGAGATCGCGAGAGCCGCTATAGGGGAGTGAAGCTGGCTATGCTGACACATCGAATACGCATCATGCGGCTTATTGGCTTTGACATCTATATTGATGCAAGCTGGTTGTTCCTTGCGGCCCTCGTCATTTGGTCTTTATCGACCGGATATTTCCCGGCGCGGATTGGCGCGTTAAATGCTGATGCCCTGAGCCAGTCTACTTATTTAACAATGGCTGTGTTTGGCGCCCTTGGTCTATTCGCTTCTATCATATTCCACGAGTTATCGCACTCGGTGATCGCCCGAATATTCGGTCTGCAAATTCGCGGTATCACACTTTTCTTATTCGGTGGCGTCGCTGAGTTAGATCGCGAACCCCCTCATCCGACCGCTGAGTTTCTAACCGCAATTGCCGGACCTATTGCTAGCTTCGTGCTGGCCGCGAGTTCCTATGCAATTGCAGGTGCTTTGACAAACCTGGCAGCACCTCTGTCAGCCATCATGGTGTTTAACTATATCGCTCTCATCAATTTCATCTTGGCGATATTTAATCTCATACCCGCCTTTCCGCTCGACGGCGGCCGCGCCTTTCGCGCAATTGTATGGGGTATCAAAGGCGACCTGATGTCAGCGACGCGCACTGCCGCAGCGCTCGGACAGATTGGAGGGATTTTTCTCATCACCTTTGGTGTTATCAGCCTGATCAGTGGCGCAGGTGTGGGCTCACTTTGGCTGGCATTGATTGGTTTGTTTTTGTCTGGCGCTGCACGCAGTGCGGTCAGCCAAATGGAGGCGCAGCAACTCTTTGCCGGTCAACCCACTTCAAAGTTCATGGTCCACGACCCAGTTACCGTACCGCCGGATATTTCACTATCCGACTTCATCGGCAATTACGTCTACCGAACCTTCCACGATATGTATCCGGTCGTCGAGCAGGAGCAATTGCTTGGGTGCATGTGTGTGCGTACGCTTGAGACGATCCCGCAGGGTGATTGGCCGAAGCATCAAGTGGCCGATGTCATGACGCCTATGTCGCCTGAAAACACTATTGCACCGGATACGGATGTTCTCGACGCTCTCAAATTGATGGAGCGAACAAAACAGACGCGGCTGATGGTGGCGATAGACCGTCGCCTTGTCGGTATTCTGACGCTCAAAGACGTGATGAAATTTATGTCACTGCGTGCAGGGATTGGTAAAGATTAACTTGATTATTATTATGCTGGAGACATTTGCTCAGCGCGGTTTACGCGAAACGCGTAGAAAATAATCGCTCCGCTCAGTACAGCTGTATAAAAACACCAGACAGAAACATATGCATGCGCGAAAAACTGCGTCGCAAACATAAATGCTAGTACTACGAGTCCGCCAAAAACGACGAGCAAACTTCGGCTGGAAATAAGCAAGGGTGCGACAACCCCAATTCCATAAAAAACCGTCAGTGCTGGAACTGTTTCATAAGCGCTTTGATATCGTATTGAATGAACGGTAATTACTGCATGATAGGGAACGACGATCAATTTGATCAGCAGTAACCCACCCAAAATGAAGCCGTAATACATGAGCGGTCGCATAACCTTTTTGCGTCTCTCATCTGTTTCCACCAAATAAGCCGCAATTGGAACCAGGATGGGCCATAGCACTTGGGCATACAGCAAGAACGTCTGGGTCAGAATATTTGCCCATAGCCCGGCACGTCCCGCCTCCAATTCCAACCATAAAAATCCCTCAACCAATTGCTGAGAAGCAAACAAAAGCGGAAACGAAAGCAAGAGAAGGTCGCCAGGTGTTTTTTTCTGGCGGAGAGAAATCACCCCTAGCGCTGCCAACCCGGCACTTGCGGTAAAACTGGCTGTCGCAGAAAAACACATTGAATGTCTCCCTTTTGTGCAAAGGACTACTCAACGATGTCCGTCACGGGCATATTCAACCTTGATTAAGGTCAATGTGAAGCGGCACTTTCGTATCTACCCTATCACGGTCCACTCAATATGGGAGGCGATTATGAAACTAAATTCCTTCGCGTTGGCTTTATCGAGCGCTCTGACATTTGCTGTATTGTGGGTTGCATGCAGCTTGATCGTCGTTGCGCTCCCTGGGATGATGATGGATATGAGTGGTCATATGATTCATGCGAATTTTAGCATGATGAACTGGACCATGACTTTCACGGGATTCTTTATTGGCCTCATCGCTTGGAGTCTTCTTGCGGGCCTCACCGGTTGGTTGGTTGCTGTTTTCTACAACCTCATCATGGTACGAACATCCGATGCGGAAGACATAGCCTTTACGCCATCAGCACATGCTTCCTAGTGAGGTTATTTGTGCTTCACAATTTGCGTCTGCATGATAATCGCAGCTAATCGGCCATTGCCTTGATATACCTTTGATTGCCAGACCATTGTGCTGCGGCCCCGGTGAATGGGCTCACAGCGAATGGTTGCAATATCCCCTTCTTCGATGGCCGCTAAGAAATTCGTTTTACTTTCGATGGTTGTTGTTGTTGCCCCTTCTGGCAAATTGACAAATGTTGCGACGGCACCAACATTATCTGCAAATGCCATCATGGCACCACCGTGAAGGATGTCGGGTATTGTACAAAGTCCGTGACCCACTTTCATGGAGGCCGTCACCAGATCCGGCGTTACTATATCAAGCTCAATTCCCAATGTTTCTGCAAGAGGTGTTGGGTGGTCCTTAACGTACTCGATGAGTGCTTCGTTCATTTGCTTATTTCTCCCAAATTTATCAATATCGGATTCGGTGCACACGCACAGAAATAGCGTCGAAAGCGTAGATTCTTTCGAAGCCGTTCATCTATTTTTCTATTTGATCAGCCTACGTATTTTTCTTTCTGCATCTTGATTCTTCGTTGCAGAACATACTATCCTAACGAGGATACCAACGTTTCGGAAATGATCGAAATATGCAATACGATAGCTCTATAGCGAATGTTGGCGCTGCAATCGGCCACCCTGCACGTGCCACTATTTTATCCATGCTGATGGATGGGTGTGCCCATACGGCGACAGAACTTGCGGGAGCCGCTGGCCTCGCTCCGTCGACAACGACAACTCATCTACAGATGTTGGTTGAATCAAATCTTATTAATGTCGAGCCTCAAGGTCGCCATCGGTATTACCGGCTGTTATCGACCGAGGTCGCAGAACTATTAGAACAAATGATGGTTCTTGCATCGCAACCTCTGCCGCGTCCAAAAGCATCGTCAGAACCAATTGGCGAGGCCAGGAGTTGCTATGACCACCTAGCTGGACGCATGGGCGTCGCTGTGTTTGATGGCATGGTTGATCGCGGGTGGATCGAATTAGGTAAAACCCGTGAGGATGTGGATGTTACGTGCAAAGGGCACGAGGCACTGGCTGCGTTTGATATCGATGTCAGCGACCTGGAAAAAAAGAAAAGGCGGTTTGCCTTTTGCTGTGTCGACTGGACAGAGCGGCGGCATCACATGGGCGGGGCGCTCGGAGCGGCATTGCTGGAGCAATTTCTAAAACGCAATTGGTTACGTCGCCAACCAGGAAGCCGAACTTTGATGATGACACCGTCAGGCCGACGCCTCATCAAACAAAAGTTCGATGCTGAGCTTCATTAGAACAAGGTTCCTGGGCCAGATGGTTTAGAACCAACCCAGAGATCGCAACTTGTCTAGGAAGGCGCGTTGTTTCTGTCCGTTGCTCGCGTAGGCCGCCGATCGGTCGGCGTAGATTGTTGGATCATCGGGATCACGCTCGATCACTTCGGTATAGTCGGCAATCGCAAGCTCCCAATTTTGCGCACGCTCGTGAAGTCCAGCACGGCGGAAATAATACCAAGTGTTGTTTGGTTGGAGTCGGATCGCCTCCGAATAATCGGCAATGGCATTTTCTAACGCCAATTGTGCTGAATAAAACTCTCCACGCTCAACATATCCAGAGGCATCACTGGGGTTGATTGCAATGGCTTGATCATAATCCATCAACGCCTTTTCATCGTCATCCAGGCGGCGGTATACGAGCGCGCGACCTATAAGCGCGTTGGTAAAAGACGGTCGAAGTTCGATGGCCTGAGCGTAATCACCCAAAGCGTGCTCGTCGTCTCCGGCACGGGCATACACTTGCGCTCGCTGATAATAGGCGTCGGCATCTTCAGGTGTTAGATCGACGACACGTGAAAAATCGGCAATAGCTTCTTCAAAATGATAAAGACCAGCATAGACATTTGCCCGCGCGCGATATCCTTGTTCATCATAGGGAAAAGTTTCAATGCGTCTTGTGAGCGCGTCAAGCTTTGGCTTTACCGCAAATTCATCACAGCAATTTGGTGCGAGACCGCTTGAGAGTTCTGCATCAGTGCGCTGCTTTGCGTGATGATCAGCATAGGCGATGGCGCTGATAAAAGTAACAATCGCTAACACGCCGAACAGGCTCAAGCGCGAGCGTCCATCAACACCACCGGTTTGGTTTGATTTTCCAAATACCCCCACGGAACCGTCCCCATGCATTCCTGATACCATCACCCAAAACAACGCTACCACTTGCAAGGTCTGATGACCAGAAAAGTACTTCTCGATGCGATTGCCGCGAAACCGAGATCGGAGGATTGGCTCTCATGAAATACAAAGCGCCTATTTCTTGCGACGCGCTTTTTTTTGCTCAGCTTTCTTGGAAACGTCAATGGATTCTCGTGCCCAAACCGTCAGCTCATCTTGATCTTCAAGCAGACCTTCAGGCACGGAAAAATAGGTTCTAACAAATACCCGTTTTTTCTTGGTCGCGTAGCTAAACGGCTCTGCGCCACGTTCTTCAAATTCAGGACGCGTGGTGTCGTCGACGCGTAAATAGAGCGTATTGCCCATGACCATGGCGAATTGAATGCCATCGCTTTTAAAGGCATGGCCGCCGAAAAAAGTACCGTCTGTGAGCGGACCAATGGGGGCCAGAAGGTCGTTGAGATAGGTTATGAATTCCGAATTTGCCGCCAAAATACCACTACCTTTGATTGTGCTAACGTTATAGCTCTATCCACCTTTTGAAGACCTCATATCTCGCGATCCTGTCCATCAAAGTGATGCGAAATTGTCTCGCCTGTGCCAAATAAATCCAACCTGCACAAGTGTTCCAAGCGAATTACCTTGCATTGTTAGTAAAAATGGCCTCCAAAGTGTCGGAATTCCTTACACTTGTTCAGATTTGGCCCCCAAAAGACGCAATAGAACCTTGAGTATATTGTTAGCAACCTGTTGATATATTGAAGCTTCTTGGGAAACGTCGTTTTTGTCTTACTTGATGGCCTGAAAATTGCGTATAGTAGCCAAAGTATGTTGTGTACCAAATGGGTAGAAGTCATGAAAAATAGAATAGGAACACGAGCTAGAGGGGCATTAGTAGCTTGTGTGGGTGTGTTGACACTGGGTCTAATGACCGTAAGTGCGCAGGCGGTGCCGGTACTGCCAGCTTCACCGACATTAGGAACGGCCTGTAATACGGCTGATTTTGCGGGCTCAATCGCTTGTTACGGTGAAGTGACAAACCCCAGTAATGATACTGCTGGCGTACCCCCTCCCGGTGTTGTGAACTATTACCAAATTTTTGGATACAACGATTGGGACATCATCGAAAAATCCGATGAGAATTTCGATCCCAATATAGGTATAACTCACGGTGGTGGGACTTCAGGCAGCTGGAGCATCAGCGGCATTCCAAGCCTAATGTCTGCGTACACTGATTTTATGTTGGTTGGGAAAGCCGGTGGTCCAGGTGGGGGCAGTTGGTCAGCTTACCTGTTTGACGACAAATCAAAATTATCTGGCGGTGGATTTAATATCGCAGCTTGGGCTGGGGGCGGCCTGTCTCATGTTAGCTTCTATGCCCGCAAAGGCGGAAACGGAGACGGCGTTCCAGAACCAGGTCCGATTGGCCTGCTAGGGTTGAGCCTTCTTGGTCTTGGACTTCTGCGTCGGCGCAAATCTGCGTAGCTGACACTAGACAATTATTTGTAAGAGCAATTGAGTTCGAGCGGCGACCTTTAAACGGGTCGCCGCTTTTTTAAATTCATCCGTCAGTGCGATGAAGCGATTGCATCAATCTTTCTTTGCAGAAACCAACAAAAACGCCCGTGATATTTTTCTTGTAATTCTGTCTTCATCCAATCCCTGCCGGTGATGACCTTGCGACATGCCTCAGCGCCGCAATTGCAATCCAGCTTATAATCGAGATCGTCGGTGGTTGCCCAATCATGCGTGAGCTCCTCGCCTTCAGCTATATCGCGCATAGCAACAAAGACGATCTGGCCTTCCAGCGCGATATTGGGCTCGCAGGAATGATTGGTATAAAGCATGGCCTGATCGCGCTCGCTTTGCGTTACCGGCGCGATGAAAAGATCTTCGGCAATTTGAATCTCAGCTGCCCCTAATTCTTCCTCGAGCACATTCCATTCCTGCGCGCCCAAGATATAGCCACCCTTAACAGCGACAATCTCTCCTTCACGAATTGCAGCTCGAGCGAACAGTCCTTTGCCTTGGATAGGACTTAAGCGCACTTCTGTTTTTGGAGATCGGTATGTGAGCGGTGTCATGTCATCTCGATGTTTTAAATTGCATTGGCAATCTCGTTGAAAACTTTGGGGTCGCGCATAGAACGGGCGAGGATCAGAGCACCTTGCATGGTGGCTAGATGGCGTTGCGCCTTTATCCTTGGAGCCATCGTTTCAGATTTTCCGTTTGACTGATCTTTACGTTCATAAACGATTGTGAGCCAGTCAATGCTATACGAGAAGAAATTCTTGACCTCCGTCGCTACATCTTCTGGAAGTGCTGCGACTTCTGCCCCTAACATTCCGCATAGGCACATAAGTTGATCGGCATTCAATACAGCAAGATAGACATTGGCAAAGCGCGCAAGTAATTCTTCTACCGATAGCGCGCTGTCGGAAGCACCGCCAAGTGCTGCAGCAAATTGTTCGTGATATCGCTTTACCACTGCCACTCCCAAATCCGCTTTGGTGGGGAAATGATAGTGGACGCTAGCGCTCTTCATACCGACCTCAGCTGCCACGTCGCGGAAGCTAAATCCATTATAGCCAAATCTCTGAATGTGACTTTGGGCGACATCCAAGATCCGCTCTGCCCCATTTTCTTTTGCTGCTGGCATTGCAACTCCTTTGCCTGATCAATCGATAGATAGTCCCTTGACAGGCAATTATCCATCACTTATCTATTCTACCTATCGATAGATAGTTTTGGAGAATAAAATGAAACTCTATGAATTTGAAGCCTTCCCCAACCCCCGCAGAGTCAGGGTTTTCCTCGCTGAAAAGGGCATTGAAGTGGACAAGGAGCAAGTCGATGTCCCGAGTGGCGCTCATCGCACAGAGGCCTTTCGCGCCATCAATTCAGACGCAACAGTACCCTGTCTTGCCCTTGATGACGGCACAACCATCAGCCAATGCGTCCCGATCTCACGCTATTTTGAAGCCAAACACCCTGAACCGCCGCTGATGGGCAAAACACCCAGCGAACAAGCTGAAGTTGCCATGTGGCAACGCCGGGTGGAAGAAGGGCTGATGAACGCAGCAACAACCTATTACCATCACGCCACTCCAGGCTTGGGCAAATTGGAGCCGTTCCAGATCAAAGAATGGGGTGAAAAAAATCGCGAGCGCGTATTTGCGACCATGGAGTTGTTGGACAAAACCCTAGCTGACCGGAATTACGTCGCTGGAGACGATTATTCGATCGCCGATATCACCACCCTTTGCGCCTTAGATTTTGCAAACTACGCAGGCATGCAAACGCCAGATTCTTGCAAGAACTTGAAGCGTTGGCATGCTAATGTGTCTGCGCGACCCAGCGCGTCGGCATAACTCACCCACGTTAGATGGAGAAGGAGTTCCCCATGCAGATCAACAGTGATTTATCCAAGCGCGCTGCTGTCGAAGGCGACAAGCTTGACTGGGTCGCAACGCGCCTTCCCGGTGTCGAGAGACGCATGTTGGAACGCGATGGTGCGGAAAGCGGACGTGCCACAACGATTGTGCGTTATGCACCAGGAAGCTCCTTCTCCCCTCACACGCATACCGGCGGAGAAGAGTTCGTCGTGTTGGAGGGAACCTTTAGTGACGATATGGGTGACTTTCCCAAAGGCATGTATGTGCGCAATCCGGTAGGCTCGACCCATACGCCTTCAAGCGCTGACGGATGTGTCATCCTTGTCAAACTCTGGCAAATCCCCCCGGAGGATCAAGAATTTGTCCGTGTCGATATTAATGACGCTGAGAACTGGCAACCTGGTCGTTGCGGTGAACAAGTACTGGCGCTTCATGAGACTGAAGATGAAGTCGTACAAATGTTGCGCTGGTCACCAGGCGCGCTGTTTGAAGCTCGGGAATATCCAGATGGTGCGGAGTTTTTTGTGATCGAGGGAAGCTTCACGGACGATCACGGCACTTACCCAAAACACAGCTGGCTGCGCCTACCGCCGGGTGCAAAACACACACCGAAATCAGAAGAAGGCTGTCTCATTTATGTAAAGACCGGGCATCTATCTGGTGCTGTTGAAAAGCTGTTCAAATAGACCTTGCTGTCTTTGGTCTACCCGGACGTGAAATTTCCAGCACCCCTATATATAATACGCGCCATGTCGCGGACAATTTTGTTAGAAGGACGAGGCTTCATATCTGCTTGCAACATCAGTGAAAAACGTTCCATTGCACCGGCAATGATCAGGAAGATAGCGGTGGGATCAACATCGTTTCGCGCGTCCCCTTTTTTTTGTATGCCTTTAACAATTTTTTTGAAAGCCGACAAAACATAAGCTTCCTGCTTTTGGTAGAGCGCGAAAGTTTCAGGGTCGCGAAGTTGAGTTAATACCTCGTGGTAGAGTTCAAACCATCCCTCCTCCGCTGCGTATGCGTCTAACACGCCTATCAGGATCCGCTCGAGCCCTTCTTCATCCCATTGCGAAATCGAAGATGAAACGCGCTCAACAATCTCAATCTGTTGCTCGAAGCGGCGTTCCATCAACGCAAGAAGCAAAGCTTGTTTGTTCGCGTAATGATGGTAGACCGCTCCCTTGGTAAGGCCTGCCGCTTCGGCAACATGATCAACTGTCGCGCCGATATAACCCTTTTCTGCAAATACTTTCAGCGCGGCCTCGAGAATGCGCTCTGGCGTGTCGCGCACAGCCTCGGCGGACGCGATGTCGTGATCGGCTATGTAGACCCGAAGCCCTTCTCGCCCACCCACATATTTGCGAAGTGTTGGCAAACTAACCTTAGCCAACTCAGCCACTGCGGTCAGGCTTGGTGGCTTCTCAGGGTCCACAGCTAAAAGCTCAGACAATGCTGCGCAGATACGATCTTCGACCGGTTTCACGATTTTGCGAGCCCTCTGTACAAATCATCAATATTTCATTATTATACTAATTAGTATATTTATGAAATTCAAGGATTATCATGCGTATTATTAGCATTTCTGCGGTTCTCGTCGTCTCTATCGGCGCCATCGGATTTCTGGTCGGTCGAGTTATGATGGACCGGCGAGAGCCAACGCTGCGCGCCCAACAGCCGCTTGGACCGAATGCAGCATTCCTCGAAACGCGATCAGGCCGAGTTCACTATCTCGATCAGGGTTCAGGGCCCGTCATATTGTTGGTTCATGGTACAGGACGGTCGATCGCCGATTGGCAGGAAGGTTTTGCCGATCTACTGAGCCGCACACACCGCGTGATCGCGTTTGATTATTACGGTCACGGCTTAAGCGATCGCGCTCACGGATGGCGCTACGGTCATAAACTGTGGACAGAACAAGTTGTCGATGTTTTGGACGCTCTTCACATCGACAAGGTAACTGTGATTGGCCATTCGGTCGGTGGTGTTATTGCATCCCGGCTAGGCGCCGATTATCCAGAGCGCGTCAATCATGTCATTACTATTGGCACAGGTACCGCTTTCGACCCCATGCAGATTATCCCCTTCATTCCTGTTGCCGGTGAGCTCTCGATGGGGATGACATCGTTGTTTAGCGATACGTTTTCACCGGAGCATAAATTGCGGCTTGAAGCGGCCTATGGAATTGGGGGAACGCGCGCAGCTCTTCTTGTCTATATCCGACGTCAATACACCATTGATGGCATGCGCCTTCTTTGGGGTGTCTATGAGGACATTGAAGCGCCAACACTTCACGTCAGCGGAACGCTTGACCAATCCATTCCACCAAAAGCAGCAAAGCGTATCGCACAAAGAACCGGCGGAAAGTTTGTCGCCATTGAAGGTGCGAGCCATGACGTCCATATTGATGAACCGGATCAGCTCGCACACGAGATCCTTCGTTTCATCGAACCTGTGGGCAGTTGATTGATCACACTCGTCCTAAAAGACGATTGCGACACCACGATCTCACAATTATGGTTGCGCTACCGGTGGGCAGAACCCATCGGCAGTTCTCGGGGCGGGGTGAAATTCCCCACCGGCGGTATTTGGGTGAGAGCTCATGAGCCCGCGAGCGCTTGGTTGTTGGTCGATTGAATAATTGGCGCGGCAATCAGGGTCTAGCAGATCTGGTGAGATTCCAGAGCCGACGGTCATAGTCCGGATGAGAGAGAACGAGGAGACGACGCCATTCTTGTGGCCCGATTACTTATGGGTTGTAGGGAAGGCTGATGCTGCTCGACGCCCTGATTCTGGTCTTTAACGTCAAAACCCATAAAGGGAGACAACCATGAATCAGACCCAAACTATCGACAAAACTTACGAGCAAACAAGACAGCCGGTTTCGGCTGCTCATAAAGTCGCATTCATTCAAGCCTGTTGGCATAAGGAGATTGTGGATCAATGCTACAATGCCTTTGTTGATGAGTTGGAATTGCTCAGCGAAGGGACTGCCGGCATTGAGCGTTTCGAAGTGCCCGGCGCTTTTGAAATTCCCCTGCGCGCCAAACTGTTGGCAAAGTCCGGACATTACGACGCGATTGTGGCGTCTGCTTTCGTCGTTGATGGTGGCATTTATCGCCACGACTTCGTTGCCAGTGCGGTCATCGACGGATTGATGTCGGTACAGTTGGAAACGGAAGTGCCGGTATTCTCAGCCGTGCTGACCCCTTTGCGCTTTCATGGCCATGATGAACATCAAAAGTTTTTTGAAGATCATTTCATCGTCAAAGGCCGGGAAGCCGCGCAGGCTTGTATGAATGTGCTTAAAGCAAGCCGCGATCAAATTGCCTTGGCGTCCAGGCCCATCTAAATAAAAAAGGCCAGCGCCGAACGTTGCCGGTGCTGGCCTTTTGCCCTCCCCCGAGGACCCACCATTAATTTCTATCCAAATACCTTTTCAATCTCTGCATACAGCGCAACAAGGAGACGATTGTCTGCTTCAGCTGCTTCCTCTTCAGCGTTGACGTTAAAGGCGCTCAAGATTTGCTCAAAGATATTGTAAACCGACTGTAATTCTTCTTCGGTCAGCGCGGTATAAGCATCGCGATAAGCACTGGTTGCTTCCGCGAGTTCTCTACCCTCACCTTCTTCTTTCTCGGTTTCAACTTCATCACCTTCGGAAGTGATGAGCTTGCTCAAAGCGGCAAGTAGTTTGTCGACATCACCGCCTGCGGCTTCGGTTAAAGTCCGAAACGGATCGTCCCCGAAGACTTCATTGATATCTTCAAAATAATAGGCGATCTCTTTTTGCTTTTCTTCACTGAACAGTGAGAAGCGCGATGGCCCGTCAATTCCACCTTCACCGGCGAGTATGGCGGTCAGGGCTTCGACAAAGGTTTTGAAGCGGCTCTCAACCGGCTCTGTCCCGTCGCTCAATGCGCCGGCTCTTTGATCGGCGATCTCTGTCAGAAGCGCCAGGGGGTCGAAGTTCTCCCGGTCATCCGATTTTTCCACGCCATCGCTGGAGGCAACAGAGACAATGCCGTGATGATCGTCATCGTCATCATCATTAGACTTTAAACCTTCGCTCTGACGGTTGATGGCGTCGCTGATGAGTTCTTGCAGCGCTTTGAGTTGCTCGGCCTGCGTTTCGGTCAGTGACGTGCCTTCACCGATGCCGAGGGCGCTGGTGATTTTGGTTACGACCTCAGCGACCAAACTTTCGTTCGGGCCTTCGGCAAACTTAGCCGAGAGCACGACAGAAGCGCCCCTGCCGTTATGGTGAGCTAGTACTTCTAAAGCTTCTCTGGACAGTTCAACCGTAACCGAAGGTCCATAACGATCAGACCGTTCATTGCCAGCGGCAACTTCGTCGGCACTATGTTCTTTGTATTCTGAAGTTTTATCCGCGCGTTCTGGCCTATGGGAGACGAGAGCACTTACAATCGAACCGAGATTGACTTTTTCCAGCATGGAGATCTCCGACTATCAAGCATGGGCGTGCACGAAAGGCAGGACCCATAGTCGAAGTTTGAACAAAAAAACTTACTTTCGGGTTTGTTGATAGGTTAATCCGAGGGGGCGCTTTGTTAACATTTTAACATGCGCGGAGTGGCGGCAAGACTTGGTGAGCGTCAACGCCCGCCCTTCTTGTCATAAGACCGAGCGCCAACATAGCCGACATATCCAACGCCCATAAGGGTGTAGAGTTCGGTGGGGATGGCTTTGAGCCAGCCTGTTACGCCGGTGACCACCGCGCCAGCCGTTTCTGGACTGATCGCAAAGAGCACGCCCATGGGGATCGACGACAAGATCATAATATACATGACATAAAGGAATGTCGGCCGGGCGCGCGAGGTCCAGGGATCATCGCTTTGCGCTTCAGCAATGATGGTTGAGGTTTGTGTACTGACAAGTTGAAGCTCATGCTGGCGCTCCTCACGCATCATTTCAGCCCGCGCGGCTTCGCGCGCGGCGGGGTCGGGAATAAAAGAAAGTAGCTTATCAGCAATCGGCATCAGCACCGTCCATGCAACCATATTAAGTATCCTTTTCTAAGTTGAGTTCAAAGTGAGGGAGATCGTCAAAGCCGTTGTCGGCGACTTCGGTGTCTTGGTCCCAATCCCCACCCCAGCGAAGATCGACACCCATGGCCCTCGCGGTGCCGAGCACAAAGCCCGCGAACAGATGAAACCTCTCCCGGTCATTCCAATTCACCGGATAAGGGGCAGCGTCGACGGCAAGCGATGGCAGGCTGTTGTGTTTGGAATCCGGGTATTGGACTTTCGTGCGCCGGGTGCGGAAAGCTTTGTCCTGTTGCTCACGCCCGCGATGGCCACAGAGAATGGTGTGGTCGAAGTGAGCGATGACCGTCTCGAAGATTTTTCGGATGTCAGGATGGCAGGCATTAAGCCGCGCCGCCGAGCGGGCAGAGTAATGGGGCATGGGGGTGGTCCGTGGGTTTTGGGAGGGTAATTTGTGATGGTGAAGCGAGAGTCGGCTCAAATATTGGGTATTCGCGATTCGGTACTCGCATGTGCCCGATGATAGGTCCAAATACACGGACCCATACCAGAAACCGCTTGAAACAAGGGAACAAGACTAGTCTTGCAATCACAGAGATTTCTGAATACGTCTTTCTAATACCCGCAGGTAAAGGATCACAATCAATGCTCAAGCACAAAATTCGGAATACTCTCCTCAGACAAGGCGTCCTTGTAAGTCGCGCTGACCCAGAGAAATATTTTCCCGGAAATGATTTTTACGCCGAGCTTGCCGCGGTGCGAAATGCCGTTGGAGATTCGATCCCGGTATTTGAAGACTTTAGAAACGATCTGGGAGATCATCCGGCAGGATACAAGGATTTAGAATGTGCATTCGCTGCACGAGTGTTACACAAAGTGAAACCACGGAGCGTTTTGGATATCGGGTCCTATCGCCATTTTGTTATCGGTCTGATTGGCGGTTTCGATGTGACAACGCTTGATATCCGCAAACGTGAGCCTGTGGCCGAATCCGAAACGGTCATCACCGGAGATGCCAAAAAAGTAGACTTACCGGATGAAAGTTTCGATGCCGTTGTGACGCTGTGTGCCTTGGAACATTTTGGTCTTGGCCGGTACGGTGATCCTTATGATTTGGACGGCGATGTACTCGCTATGGCTGAGTGGCATCGCCTGCTAAAAAAGGGCGGTTCCTTGATCATGACCACCACCATCAATCAGAGCGGTGATGCAATAGCCTACAATGCGCACCGTATTTATAGCCGTGAAACCATACAAAAGTTTGCTGAAGGATTCAGCGTTGAAGAAGAAGCCTATTTCAGCTTCGATATGCTCAGAGAGTGCACTTTTGAAGAAACAACGAGCGAACCAGGACAGATAGATATTTATGCGGGGCACTGGATCAAGGCGTAGGAGGTTTCCTGTGCTCAGCACATTTCTCTGTTATCTACTTTTCCGAGTGCGGGGTTATGGTTGCTCCAATTGACGGGCTTCTTTGTCTTTATAAATGCGTGCCCGTACGAAAGATGCGATTAGATCGTCATCAGACAAGGAGTTCGGTGATATCTTTTTCTTTCGTGCATAGAAAAGAGCTTCTTCTACCATTCTTTTTTTGGCATTGTTTATTTTGCCGCGAACGGCATCGCTTATCCATCTCCGAACTCCCTCTTCACCAGAAAGCACATGCTTAAGCACCATTACTTCTGCGTCTGTAATTGTATCGACCAAAAATTCCGTTTGGTCTGTGTTTCTTGCAAATATTGTTAAAGGCATGACGTTGTCCTAACTTAGTAAGTGTCCTGAGAAAAATGTTAAAGGGCTTGCCCCTTCTGTTATATCTACGGAATCACTAGCGCCGTTACTCACCGTGGCGCGAATATAAGCTGTATCGCTGGCATCCATATCCGCATAACACGCTTGTGATATTAGAATACTATTACTTCCATTCATGACGTTGTAACCGTGCATATCCAACAAGATATAGGCTCGGTTGCTCGTGACAAGTTCAATTCTGAATTGAGTCATGGCCGAGGTTAAATTCTGTATGTATATTCCAACAGTATACAGATAACGACCAGTTACAGGTGCTGTGTGGGTTGATGTACTTGTGTTAAAATCAGAACCCACATCAAATAACTCTGTTGGAACGGTAACGGTCACCGCAGTTCCGGCACCCGTCACATTAGCTTGAGTCCCGTCAGCTAATGCCTTATACGCCAAAAAAGACGGCTGGCTGAACGCCCTCAGCGTTTCAAATTCATTGATCCTTGGATTGTTGAGGAGTTGGAAATTGGCGCCGTCGTAAACCACGCTCACTAAGTCCCCCGCTCCGATCTCACCGCCAGCCAGCGCCACCGCATTCTTCTGGATCGCTTTGGTGCCGAGGGCGTTGACATTCACCGTCGAGGCGCCGGTATTGGTGTTGACGGCGAAGAAGTGGAACATCTGCCCCTTGGTGTAGGCGGTGATGGCGGGGGCGGGCGCGATGGCGTAGGCGTCGGCGGCGCCGGTGTCGGTGGCGGTGGCCGACAGGCCGCCGAGGCTTTCATCCCACCATTTCTTGACCGCGACCATCATGGAGCGGCCGGAATTATTGACCGTCGAGGGCGCCTGGCCCTCCTGCCAGTTGATGGCCGTATCAGCGGTATCGTTGCTGGCGGCGGTGGTCGACCAATCTTTGATGTCTTCTGCCATAGTTCATCCTATTGTTACACTGTTGCTTGACGACCGCGATCAAAATAATACGTCGAGTACGGTCAATATCTGCGGGTTGGTGGCGACCTCAAGCCCGATGACGACGCCGAAGATCGCATAGAGGCGCCATTCTTTCCGGGTGTGGTCCTCAAGGGCGATGGCGAGCTTTTCGGTTGCTTCTGTGTTGCGCGCCATTTCTCCGAGGGCTGATTGCCAACGCTGCGAACATGCCGCCACGTGGGTCTCGAGGTTTTTTGCTTCATTGGGATCTATGAGGGGGGTCATTTGTAAAATCCGAGATATTCTTGACCACGAATTACATATCCTCCCAGCTGCGTGTTGTAATATCCTGTGTTCTGAGGGACATCCTGATAGTCAGGTGGTGTTCCTATGACCTCTTGCGTGGGATAGGCGTTGCCCGATTGAGTGGCAGTGTTGTCTTGCCACCGTTCCAAACGAGGACTCCAGTACCTGTTGTTTTCGGCCCATTTTCGAACCCGCGGAGAGAGCTTATCAACAGATTCCGAGGTGGGATTTCTCCCGGCTGTTCTCCGCCAATCGGCAAACTCTCTTTCAGATAGATCGTCCACGCCCTTGTTAGCCCGACCCATGCTTCCGAGTACAAGTTTTTCAGTTCCAATGTCCTTGTTCCTCAGCAGAAAGTTTCCTGTATTTCCGATTATTGGCATGTAATTTTTTGTAAATTCATCAAATCTCATCACTTACTCTCCGTATAGATCTCTTTGTTTAGGAGGGTCTTGAATTTACCCGCCAAATTCAAATCAAGTCAGGCCACCGAATATACCTCCGCCAATAGCACCGATTGCTGCTCCCCACGGTCCGAATTTCGCCCCGGTAGCTGCACCACTGAGCGCACCACCGGCGGCACCTGCAATGCCTCCTCGTGATTGCCCATAGGGCTCTTCTCGTGAGCTTGACCCTCCGAGTCTCGCGTGACCTTGGACAATGTTGTTGTAATTACCAAGCCTCGCCCATGGTTGTTTCTGACTAAAGTCCCAACGCGCCAATTGATCTTGTAATTGTTTTTGAGCCAGCGCTTCGCGGATCGCGCCAGCTTGTTGGTAATAATCGGCAGGTAGCGTCATCGAGCTATAAAGGTTGGGTGCCTGTGCCATCGCAGATCGTTGATCATTTCGAGCGTTAACATATGGATTGTAGTATAGCTCTTGCCCCAATTGACCGAGTTGTTGGGTCAAACGATTTTGATGCGCTGCAGAGCCTACGCGTCCTTTCAGCATCGCGTTTGTATTGACTCTATTGGTGACATCGTGCGCTTGTCTCTGCCAGCTTTGCGCCGTATACGGATTGGTGTTTGGACCAAGATATGCACCGCCCAGAGTACGCTGCATTTGATTGGAAGCATTGTTCAACAATGCAGGATTGCTTGCGACACCACGCATCCGATTAAGTGCGTTTATTGTGTCTGGAGAATGCGGTACCACCGTTGAAAATGGAAAGTGCTCCAGACCCACATTTGAACGATAAAGATTTTGTCCACCTGTCATTAGGTCCTGAAGATAAGGTTGAGCCGCAGCCCAAGGCTCACTTTTATCGGTGACTGTCTGTGTTTTAGGTGGTTTTGATCCCATGGTTGTTGTCTTTCTTGTCAAGTACTTGGCGAAGGAGTGATATTACGTATAAAAAGAACCACCGCCGCCGATGTTAAGTGCACTATTGTTTGGTGCCGTTAGCGCACTTCCTCCAACGCCACCCCCATCAAACGCCCCAAACCGATCAAGCAGACCAACCCCCCCGTTGACCGCGTCAAACACACCCGCTGTCGACAGTCCTCTGTCACCACCGTATTCCTTTGGTTTGAAATCCGACCCCCAATTCTGCGCATTACCATTCACAATATCATTGTATCGTTGCAACTGATCCCATGGATTCTGTTGAACGAAATTCCAACGCGCGATTTGATCCTGAATTTGCGCCTGCGCTTGCGCTTCGCGCAACTGTCCCGTTTGTTGCAGAAGTTCAGCAGGCATCATTTGCGCTTGGTAAAGCTGTGGTGCTTGTGCGGCGGCGGCAAATTGAGCGGCGCGTTCCGCCTCATAATTGTTAGAGTACAGATTATTATTGTATTCTCCCAATCTCCGATTTAGCTCATCCTGATGGACACCGAAATTGTAGCGCCCCGGCGTAGCGGCATTAGCTGCGATTTCACTGGTGATTTGATTGTTGATGAGATCTGTGACCCCTGTGAGATAAGGGTTGGTTTGAGGGTGGAGATAATCACCCGCCAAGGTGTTTTGCATTTGGCCAACCGCGCTGTTGATCAGCGCCGGATTGTTTGCGACCTGTCTTTTGTATGCGAGACCCGCCTGGGTGTCCGGTGAATAGGGCACGACGGTCGAGAACGGCGCATATTGATTGCCAATGTCCGACCGGTAGAGGTTCTGAGCCTGTGACATCAGATCCATCAAATAGGGTTGGGTCGGAGCCCAGGGTTCGGTTTTTGATTCCAGTGTCTGTGTCTTTGGGGGTTTGGAGCCCATGTCAATCTAACCTTTTTTCAAGCAGCACATGGCTGAGTTTGTAATCGGGCAATTCGCGCGCCCAGCCTTTGCGGGCATAGACTTGGACCACGCCACAGCCTTGCGATTTGGCCCAGGCTTCGACATCGCCAATCAGGTGTTTCCACTCTTTGCGGCCTTCGCCGGTGACAATCAGGATGTCGGCAGTTTTAAAGCTGGTGGCGTATTGCGACAGCGTCGTTGTCATGACGGCGCGCACCTCGCGCTTTCCCTCATCCCAGCCAACCCAGAACTGGTCCTCACCCGCTTCAATGGCGCGTAAAATCGTTTCCTCCGTGAACCGCCCATTGGAGCGATCGGCGACCGCCTTAATGCGCTCTTGAACGAGCGGCCAGGTTTGGCGGGCATGCGCTGGAGGAATGCGGACAAGCTTCATGTGCGTCGCCGTCCGAACGGTTTGGGTGTCGGTACTGGGCCGCCCAAAATTCCACCTCTGGACCCGCCTCCCCTCGGGCCACCAAAGGCGCCACCGGGTCTCAAGCCGCCGCGCCCGCTAGCCCCGATGCCCGCGCGTCCACCCCCTCCTGCCACGCGCTGGGGAAGATTGACGTAAGGCTGATAGGCTTGCGGCAAGCCTCGTAAATTGAGATTGGCTAGATATTGCGGATTGATACCGGGTATCCCAAGAAAACCAGGACCGATCCCGCCACCGCCAAAGGGGCTGCCAAATGCGCCAGGGATGCCGAGACCGCCGGGCAGCCCGTAGGGCAAGCCGGGATAAGTTGGCGGTGGTGGAGGCGGTGCCGGATCATAGGCGGCCA
>JAJFIN010000021.1 GCA_021774955.1 Alphaproteobacteria bacterium
AAGAATTTCGAAATATTGTTCGACAAAAAGCGTCGGTGTGTTGTAATCATGTCGCCCCAAGAAGAAATAAACCGGAACGTCTAGTTTCGTTGCCTCGGCCATAAAGTCGACCTGGACTATCTCCGGCCACATTTGAGTAGCGATCGCTGTCGTACCGCCCATATATGCAATGCAATCGAGCACAGAATATTCAGGCGATGTCAGCAAGAGGGTGATTGCCTGCATATAGGGAAACCCGCGCATACCACCCCCATAGGCGTGGAGCCATTTTCGTTGCACGACCAGTTCTGAAGTGTCCTTGTCATAGGGTGGGTTCAGATCTGCGAGTGCTTCGAGTGCTTTTTCATTACCATCCTTGCGGGCTTCTTCTCTCGCATAGTCGAGTGAGGCGATTTCACTCAGTTTGAGATCCACAACTTGTCCCATACCAATATAGGCATGGAACAGTTCCGGATGGTCACGGGCAATGTAGGTTCCCAAAATTGTTCCCCAGGAATGGCCAACGATGTAGATTTTATCTTGATCAAACCGTTCACGGAGCTGATTAACGAGTACGAGTGTATCCTCGAGATAGGTCTGGATGGTCAGATCATCATCGTTAAAGTCCTCTCGGCGCGATTTGCCTGAGGCGCGTTGATCCCAATGAACGATTGTAAAGTGTTTTTCGAGCTCCAAGCCGAAACGACGCGCGACCGCCATCTCGCCCGTTCCGGGCCCTCCGTGCAGGAACAGAAGCACCGGATTATTTTTGTCTTGGCCACGTATATAGATCCATTGCGTAGACCCGTTCAAATTTGTTGTTTCCAGAGATTCGATACCATTTGGGGTGTCGATTTTTGTGGCGGAGCGAATTTCAGATTGTTTGAAGGTTCGATAGGTGAGGCCTGCGCCGGAAATTACAACGAGTAAAACGACCAACCAGCCGACCAGCCAGGTTAGCGGCTTCAATAGATATTTTCGTAGCATGTTTCCCCCAAGACACTAAACGTCCCATTGCTAACCACATTTTGCCCTGGCTAATACTGATGGTCAATGTTGTTGGCGTGGTGCCTTAGAGTCGCTACACTTGATGATTAATCGAGGTGGGCGACAAATTTTGGGGTCGGTCAGGTGCGGGTTTTATGTTTTATCGTTTTGGCAGTGCTATGGAGCACGCCAGCAATTTCTGCTTCATCGCAATACACTGAGTGCCTGCTTGCGTTCAATGAACGCGCCGGAGTGGGGGACAAAGCCGGAGCCATAGAACCGGGCGAATGCGCACTCCAAGAAGGCATCAATGATTCGAGTGTCGATCAAGATCAACTGGCAAGTCTGGCCGAGCAGCTCGGCCTGGCCTATGGAACCGTACGCAAGAAAGAAAAAGAAATACGCTCCATTCAGATGGCGGTTGATATATATGATAGAGCACATGGGGAGCTTTCAAAACAATCTTATCAAGCCCGTCGCAACCTAGCCTATGCGCATTTGATCAATTCTGATGACAAGGCTGCAGCCCGTATTCACTCCGATTTGGTGCGCCTAAAAAACACCCACTTTAAGAACGATAAAGTTGTCCAGGGTCAGCTTGATCTTCTCAGGGGGCGGATTGATGAGAGTAGGCTTTTTCTCAAAGCGGCGATGACAAAATACAAATCTGCGATCAAAGCGTTTGATGCTGCCGGTGATCAAAGTCCGGACAACATTGGGTTGGCCTATTTTATGACCGGACGTTTGTACATGGCGCGGAAGAAAGACAAACTTGCAATCGAGTATTTCGACTATGCATTAGAAATCTATGAATTATCCTATCCTCCCGGTCACCATGAGATCCTCAGGACACATACATTTCTTATCCAAGCGTACAGCCGGAAAAAAGACCCAGATGGTGCTACCCCACATGTGCTGCATGTGGCTCGATATCAAGATGATTTGGAGAGGGAAGATCCTAAACCGTTGTTCCGCCGCGCCCCAACATATCCACTAAAGGCTTCGGACAATGGTTTCCAAGGTTGGGTTCAAATTGAATTTACCATAGACAAAGAAGGATTTGTAAAAGACCCTGTTGTTATCGATGCTGAAAGGCCAAAACTTTTCAACAAACCGGCTTTAAAGGCGCTTGAGAAATGGCGTTACGCGCCAAAGGTTGAAAACGGAGAGAGAGTAGAGAGCCGCGAAGTTGTAGTTATTACGTTTGTGTTGCGGCCATAAAACTGCTTCCCAGCTAAGTTTAGGCCATTGCGATCACTAGATTGCTTCCTGCTAGGAAAATGGGGCTCTTGGTCTTGATACAGAACAAGCGCGGCTGGAGACATTAAAGGCAGTTGAACGCTTCTTGGGAAAATATATTAAATAGTTCTGCGGGTCGTTTTCACTCTGATGCCGTTGATTGAGGTTAGGATGTGCCAGCTGGCGGGAGCGTTTTAGGGCTCCTACGACGATTGCGGTTGACGAGCCTTTCCAAATCAAACATCAAGGCATTATATTGATCGTGCCCCTTGCGCTGTTGTAGGGCGGGCCTGACCGAAGGGATATCCATGCCTCGCTTTGTTGCCGGTGTCGTTCGTTTTCAAAACGACATCTATCCGCAGAAGAAAAAGCTGTTTGAAAAGCTGAGCCTCGGCCAATCGCCACAGGCTTTGTTCATTACCTGTTCGGATTCGCGTATCGAGACAGCAATGATCACGCAAACTGATCCAGGCGACCTCTTTGTTTGCCGCAATGCTGGTAATATCGTCCCGCCGCATAGCGCTCATACCGGCGCTATGACCGCATCGATTGAGTTTGCCGTCGCGGCGCTGGAAGTTCCCCATATTGTCATTTGCGGCCACACAGAATGCGGCGCCATGCACGGCGCGATGAATCCAGGTGAATTGGATGCAATGCCGCATGTGAAAGAATGGCTCGGTTATTCTCAAGCAGCAGTCGATTTGGTGCAGAAGGAAAGTGGGGGTAAGTCCGAGGCCGAGCGTATGAGGTTGCTGCTCGAGCAGAATGTGATTTTGCAGCTAGAGCATCTGAAAACCCATCCGGCAGTTGCCGCGCAACTGGCGAAGGGCGCGCTCGAACTTCACGGCTGGGTCTATGATATCAAAACCGGGGATGTTCATGCGTTTGATGAACAGCAAAAGACGTTTGTCCCGGTCGCCGACCGTTATGCCGCGGAACTTGCCCGTCTTGCCGGTGCCCATGAGTGCGACGACGGTGAATAAGGTGGTAAAGCTCAAAAAAATGTGGTGGCCCGATAAACAAACGACCGAATCTAACTAGATCGGATGGTGAAGTCTTCTAATTTTCCAACGAGCCTGAAAAGAACTCTCGACACGAAAATTCACATCCATTTACGTCGGCGAAGTTGCTAATAAATATTGCTCCGTAACTCGTGGCTTGAGTTTTTCTTGGTATTTCAATAGATGAAAACGAAGCGCTATGTCTGGCTCAAACAACAGAGGTTGACGCTGCAAGAAGTTTTCAATCAAATTATTTTCCTGTTCCGTATCACCAAAGCGATCTGCGGCTTCAGCCATAGCAAGTGTCCGTATATCTTCCAACCAAGCGAAATCATGCTCGGCGACTACAATCTGGGAAAGAAATGCCTCTGCAGCTTGTAGATTTGTTGTAGCGCGGGATTTGGCTACTGCAATACTCATACGCGTGTGGCCTGATGGAAAATTACTCTTGGACAAGTTTCGCAGCTGATCCTCTAAAGCTGGAATTAATAGCTCAGGATCATATTTCCGATAAGCGTTAAGTTCAGTCTGCAAATGTTCGAAGTCGTAGTCACAACATGTGCTCATGGCCAAACTAGTTAGGGTCTCAAGTTCTTGAAAATCACCGGAAAGGACGCTGAACACGGCCATGTGCTGCCACCAACGACTGAAAAATGGTAGTTCGCGTATGTAAAGGAAATGATCATCCAGAATCTTGACTTGCTTATACGCATCGAAAATTGGGCGGATAAAAGTCAACCCATCGTCATAGCGGCTCCACAGATATGCGTAGCGTGCTTCGGCCAAGGCAAACGCGCTAGAAATTTCGGGAAACAGGCTATTTCTAAATAGCTTAAATGCTTTTTCAGTATCTCCAGTACGGAGGTATTGTTGGCCGAGAGAGAATCTAATTTGCCCTGACTCTGGAAATCTCTTGAGTGCCTCTTTGAAACGCTCGAGGGCGTCTTGGTCTCTGCCGCCTTGAAATGCGGTTATACCGTAAAAATGCCACCAAGTTTCCTGTTCGTGAGTTTCCAAAGAGTCAGGGGAGAGCTTTTTCAGCTCCAGCTCCAATTCATCGACCCGACCTTGTCGGTGTAAATCATTCGCCAATTGGTCTACACGGTTGCTTAGTTGCTCGGTCAACTGTTTTCCCTTTCTGGGGAGGAATTCGACCAAAAAAGCCCCAGGATCACATGTAAATTTTAAGGGTGTCAAATTTCCGTGGAGATATCAACAAACTAGAAAATGGTGACGGATGCAGTCCAGAGACAACCACTCTAACCTCCCTGGATATTAGGGTATTCTTAGGGAAATTCCCCAAATTCATGGACCTGAGCTGTGGATGAGGTTGTTGGTGGTCTCAGGCGATTTAGAGAGAAAATCGGACGGAAATGGGATATACTAACCTCCAAGGGTAACACCTAATTGCATTCTATCCTGGGAGTGTCGTCGTGAGTGTTAGGCTGCGGCGTGAAAAACAAATAGACGAAGGCGAATGGCGACCGTCTGCACTGGTCATGAAACTGGCTTCAGATCACAACAACAGCACACCGTCTTTGGGTGCTGAAAGAGCGATCCATTACACTGAATACTACAAAAATAATAACGATAGTTCAGCGGCAATAACAAAGGCCAGAGCGCTGGCCTGGCATCTACAACAACGAACACTGAACATCTATGACGGCGAGTTGATTGTCGGTAGTCACACAGAGCACCGCATCGGTGCCATTTGCCATGTTGAGCTCGCGGGCTATGCGATGCTGGAGGATCTGTTCCGGTTTGAGAAAAGAAAGGTCAACCCCCTTCATGTCGATCCGGTAGCTAAACGCAAGTTGATGCGCTCGGTTATCCCTTATTGGTTGACGCGCAATCTCGCGATGCAGGCTTTCCCGCTCCGTGAGCGGATGAAATACCTTGCCACTCAATCTAAAGCCAAAGAGTTCGCCATCAATGAAGCAGGCGGGATCGCGCACTTCCTTCCGGACTACGGCAATCTTATCAATTTGGGAACAAACGGGCTCCGCATACTCATCGACCAGCGGCTATCCGATCCTGACCTATCCAATAATCAGCGCGAGCAACTAGAGGCAAACCTGATTGCTTTAGAGGCGTTGGAGACCTTCGCAGATCTCTACCGTAGCTTGGCACAAGAACTCGGGCGCGCTGACATCGTCGAGCTTCTAGCAAATATTCCGCGGCGACCAGCGTCGTCACTGCATGAGGCTGTGCAATTGATCTGGTTTTTCCAGATGGTGATCCAGATCGAATCCATTGATCAGGGCATTAGCCTCGGGAGGATGGATCAATACCTCTATCCGCTCTATCTTCGCGAGAAGGCCAGCGGATGCTTTAACGAGCGGTACTTCAAGGATGTTTTTTGCGCCTTTTGTCTGAAATTATCGGAAGTCATTCCGCTCTTCTCTGAGCGCATCACGCCGATGTTTTCCGGGCTGCCAAGCGGGCAAGCGATAACCATTGGCGGATCGGATGAAGCAGGGAATGATGCGTCCAATGAATTAACGTTTATGCTGCTTGACGTGCTCGATAAATTCAAGACACGCCAACCAAACTGGCACGCCAGGATGAGCAATAGGTCGAGAGAGGATTACAGCCAGCGCGTCTTTGAAGTGGTCGCTGGAGGCGGTGGATCTCCTGCTCTCTACAATGACGATATTATCATCCCCTCGCTGGCCGACCGGTTTGATGCCAAGCAACATCTGTGGAACTACGCCACGGTGGGTTGCGTGGAGCCCGCTCTTTCCGGCATCAGTTTTTCGTCTACAGATGCCGCTATATTCAACTACGCTCTGGTCCTGGAAACTGTTTTGTTGCGGGACGTTCTTCAGCCTCGCAACAAAAACTCCGACCTCATTTCCACGATGGATGAACTTATCGAGGCTATTGAGAGCGAATTGAGGTGTCAGGTCGGGCGTCTAAAGAATTGGCTGGATCGCATAGAACGTGCAAACCAGAAATATCATCCGGTGCCATTTTCGTCCCTGACGGTGAAAGGTTGCATTGAGCGCGCCAAAGATCTCACCGATGGCGGTGCGGACTATAATGCCAGCGGGATCCAAGCTGTTGGCCTTGCCGATCTGGGTAATTCTCTTGCAGCGATCGATGCTCTGGTCTTCGACAGACAAGAGATGACACTGGAGGCGCTGGCGCTGGCCTGCAAAAATAACTTCGTGCAGCAACCATCTTTGAAAGCAAGGCTGACGGCGATAGCCAAGTTCGGAAACGATGATGCCCGCGTTGACAAATACACACAAAAAATGGTGGCACTTTTCGACCGGGTTATATCAGAGCAGGTCAACACCCGCGGCGGCGGCTGGATGCCAGGGGTTTATTCCATGACCTGTCACCAGACCATGGGTAAACAAATGTCGGCGCTGCCATCGGGGCGGTCCAAAGGCGAGCCACTGGCCGACGGCATTGCGCCGACTGACGGCAGTGATTGCCTTGGGCCAACAGCCTCGCTGAATTCCGTCGCTAGGCTGGATCATTCGAGGCTTTCCAACGGGATTAACCTCAATTTGAAATTCGATGCAAACACCGTAAAAGGGGAAAAGGGGCCCCTCCTTCTGGGAGGTCTTACTAAAGGATATTTTGCCCAAGGCGGCATGCAGGTTCAGATTAATGTTCTGGATCCGGCAGTTTTAGCGGCGGCTCGGAAGTCGCCAGAAAAGTATCGCAATCTTCTGGTGCGCGTCTCGGGATACAGCGCCTATTTCGTTGATCTGACCCCTGAAATGCAAGATGAAATTATCGCCCGGACAAACCAGGCAGCCGCGTAACCGATGGACCAGGTAACCGCTCCAATTTTTGACATTCAAAGGTTCTCCCTTCATGACGGACCGGGCATCCGAACTCTGGTCTTCTTCAAAGGGTGCAATCTTCATTGCGCTTGGTGTCAGAATCCGGAATCGCAGGATGTGGAACCCCTTGTTGCTTTCTATACGGATCGATGCAACCGGTCGTTTGATTTCCTGAAGGCCTGTCCGCGGGAAGCCATTAACCGCGATGGATTTCGTATCGACTATGCCAAGTGCGATAATTGTCTGGCATGTGTTGAGGCCTGTTCACAAAATGCCTTACGGCTCATCGGCGAACACATGACGCCAGAACATTTGTTCACCAGCCTCATGGCCGACCTGCCTTACTATCGCAGCAGTGGTGGCGGCGTAACCTTCTCCGGTGGCGAACCGACACTATATCCCAAGTTCATCGATCAAATGCTCAATCTGTGCGGCGAAGAGGGCATTCACACGGCTATCGAAACCTGTGGCACCTATTCCCCTGATCGCTGGCAGCCCATTCTGAACAAGCTGGGCCTCATCTATTTCGACCTGAAGATTATCGATAGTGAGCGGCATATAAAGGCGACCGGACGCGATAACAAACAGATCCTTTCCAATGCCCGCCGGCTCGTTGAACAAGGATTACCTGTCGAGTTTCGCGTCCCCCTGGTTGATGGTTACACGGATAATCACGAAGATCTGCAAGACATTACAAATTTTGTAAAAGAGCTGAAGCAGAGCCATATTCATCTTCTGAGCTATCACAATATGGGTGAAAGTAAGATTGATATTATCAACGGCAGCCAGAACACGCTGGGCCTGAAAACTTACGACGCCTGCCGCTATCGGGAGATCAAGGAGTGGTTTTCAAGCCAAGACATCAAGATTTTCGATGAATGAAATAGAGTTGCCTTTTCCTTTCGGTTACTCCTGCGGGCCGTGCTCGCCTCGCCAGCGTATATGAATGCGGTGACGCAAATAGGCAGCCGGATCTGGGAGAAGTGTCTGCAGACCTGAACAAGGCCGCGATATTGGTGGTCTGGGGT
>JAJFIN010000201.1 GCA_021774955.1 Alphaproteobacteria bacterium
CGATTTCTTCGCCGGTTTCCTGATCAACGACTTTCATTGACAAACGAACCTTGCCGCGATCATCAAAGCCCAAGAGTTTGACTTTGATCTTGTCACCCTCATTGACCACATCGGTCACTTTGTTGACGCGCTCTTGCGCCAATTGCGAGATGTGAACAAGACCATCCTTCGGACCGAAGAAGTTTACGAACGCACCAAAGTCGACAACTTTAACCACGGTGCCGTCATAGATCACACCGACTTCCGGCTCCGCCGTGATCGAGTGGATCCACTTGCGCGCCGCTTCAATCGATGCGGCGTCCGGTGAGGCGATCTTGATCAAACCATCGTCGGCAATATCGATTTTAGCGCCGGTTGTTTCGACAATTTCACGAATAACCTTACCGCCTGAACCAATGACTTCGCGGATCTTGTCGACTGGGACTTGCATTGTCTCAATACGCGGTGCGTATTCACCAAGCTCTGGGCGGGCTTCGCCTAAAGCTTCTGCCATCTTACCAAGGATATGCATGCGGCCGCCTTGCGCCTGAGCCAGGGCCGACTTCATGATCTCCTCGGTGATACCGGCAATCTTGATATCCATTTGAAGGGACGTAATCCCTACTTCGGTACCGGCTACTTTGAAATCCATGTCGCCAAGGTGATCTTCATCACCCAGAATATCTGACAGAACCGCAAAGCGATCGCCTTCCAAAATCAACCCCATGGCGATACCCGAAACCGGGCGGCGCAGAGGGACACCGGCATCCATGAGTGACAATGAGCCACCGCATACGGTTGCCATTGATGCCGATCCGTTGGATTCTGTGATTTCAGAACCGATACGGATGGTGTAAGGGAACTCTTCCTTGGTGGGCAGGACCGGCCGGAGTGCGCGCCAAGCGAGCTTACCATGGCCGATTTCACGACGCCCTGGCGTACCGATACGTCCCGTTTCACCGACCGAATAAGGCGGGAAGTTATAATGGAGCATGAAGTGCTCTTTATACATTCCATCAATCGCGTCGATCATTTGTTCATCGTCGCCAGTACCCAATGTCGTAACAATCAGACCTTGCGTTTCACCGCGCGTGAAGAGCGCCGATCCGTGCGTTCGCGGTAACAAGCCTGCTTCGCAAACGATGGGACGCACTGTCTCCAGGTCGCGACCATCGATCCGCTTGCCAGTATCCAAAATACCGTTTCGAACAATGTCTGCTTCGACTTCTTTGACGACGGTTTTGAGCTTCGTTTCAAGACCGTCTTCGCCACTGTCGTCGGCCCCTAGAAGTTCGGCAACGACATTCTTGCGGATGTCATTGAGCTTGGCTTGGCGAACCTGTTTGACTTGCTCACCATAGGCATCGCGCAGATCTGCTTCAGCGGCCGCTCTGACTTTGGCTTCATATTCCGAAAGATCCGGCGCGGTGAAGTCCCAAGGCTCTTTTGCGGCTTCTTCAGCCAATGAAATGATTAGGTCGAGGACCTTTTGCATTTCACGGTGGCCGAACATAACAGCGCCAAGCATGGCATCTTCGGACAATTCTTTTGCTTCTGATTCAACCATCAAAACCGCATCTGCGGTGCCGGCAACAATCAGATCAAGATCGCTTTCTGGCAGTTCGTCAATTTGAGGATTGAGCTTGTATTCGCCATCAATAAAACCAACGCGCGCGCCACCAATTGGTCCCATAAAAGGAACCCCTGACAGGGTGAGAGCTGCAGATGTTGCGATCATGGCCAGAATATCTGGGTCGTTTTCCAAGTCATGGGTGAGAACCGTCGCGATCACCTGGGTCTCGTTTTTAAATCCATTGGCAAAAAGCGGTCTGATTGGACGGTCAATCAAACGCGAGGTCAGTGTTTCTTTTTCAGAAGGACGGCCTTCGCGTTTAAAAAAGCCACCAGGAATTTTACCGGTGGCATAAGTGCGTTCTTGATAATTTACGGTCAAAGGAAAGAAGTCGAGGCCGACTCTCGGCGTTTTGGCTGAAACAACTGTAGCGAGAACCGATGTCTCACCATAAGTCGCGACAACAGCGCCGTCGGCTTGTCGGGCAATGCGCCCGGTTTCTAAAGTGAGCTCGCGTCCACCCCATTCGATTGATTTTCGTGATATTTTAAACATTAATGTTTTCCTTTTTTTCGCTTCGCCGGATTGCGAAACGACATGCTAAGTTTTGCGCATCTGTATGCGGACTTTTTGATACCCGCTCTGTGCAATTTTACCGTCTATCCTGAAACGGGTTCTGAGTTGCTCCGACACACGACAAATATCGTACTGACTTTGGTCTCATCGCAACAACTCTACGCGACCCAACCCGCATGGCTGGCCCGCGTAAATCTGATTACTTCCTCAAGCCTAATGTCTAGCGACGCAGGTCGAGGCGTTTTAAAATTTCTTGATAGCGGGCTTGATCTTTGGCACTCAAATAGTCGAGTAGCCTGCGACGTTGAGATACCATTTTCAACAACCCACGACGGGAGTGATTGTCTTTCTTATGTTCTTTAAAGTGTTCCGTCAGATTGACAATACGCTCAGTCAATACTGCGATCTGGACTTCCGGCGAACCGGTATCACCTTCACTTTTGGCAAAGTCCTTGATCAATTCCTGTTTACGTTCAGCTGTAACCGACATCGAGTTTCTCCATCTTAGAGATTAAACACGCGGCTTGGACGAAACTGCCCTTCGCGGCACACCCCAATTGCAACAGGCGTGGATGTTGTGCTTTGCTCAAGCACGGCAACCACGGGATCCATTGCGAGAAGCGACGGAAGGAGCGGACCGCCCGGACCCGCACCGTCTTTGCCAAGCATACTTATCTCTTGGCCCCGTCTCAGACGGGCCGCCTCTTCTGCCGAGATGGCCAGGGCCGGGATGTCGTCCAGCG
>JAJFIN010000202.1 GCA_021774955.1 Alphaproteobacteria bacterium
GCATCGACAACTTCTTCTAAATCAACTTCTTTTTTGATACGCTTCAGTGTTTCTTCGTCACCGGATTCAACGCCAAAGTTAATAACGTAGCAACCGGCTTCGGCCATCAGGTCTAGCAAGCCTGGTGGGACCAAATTAGCGCGCGTATTACAGCGCCACTTGATATCAAGTTTTTCGTCAACCAACCGCTGGCAGAACTCTTGCGCCCATTTCTTTTTGGCAGTAAAGGTCGAGTCCTTAAAGACAAAATTGGTGACACCATACTTTTCTTTATAGAATTTAATATCTTCAATGACCCGGTCAATGGACCAAAAGCGAAGCTTGGTTCCCATGGTAATGGGTGCGTCACAGAAGGTGCACTTGAACGGACAGCCACGGGACAACATCATCGAAAGAACATGGCTTCCTGCCATGGTTGGAATGCTATACTTCTTGATGTCGACAAGGTCGTAATCAACTGAAGGGAATTCATCCAAGTTTCGAGTAAAGGGACGTCCGAGATTTACTTGTACGGCGCCGGTTTCCTTATCGCGATAAATAACGTTGGGAACTTCCTGAATACATTCTTGTAAATTTGAGATGCCTTCGCTCGTCACAACACCATTGTCACGAAGGTTTTGGCATGCCTCCAGTAGGCTCCACTCACCCTCGCCATGTACCGCAAAGTCAAAGCAGTCAGTCATATCAAACGTGTCGCCCTTAGTGGAATCGACATGGGCGCCACCAAGTACAATCGGAATATCAGGACGAATTTGTTTCAGGATCGTAGAGCAAGACAATGCGGTCATGAGCTGCGGTGTCATCATACTGAAGCCGATGAGATCCGGTTGAGTGTCCGTCACGCGTGTCACGGTCTCTTCAATCGAGAGACCGTCGATGTCGGCATCAACAATTTCGACATCAAATCCCTCACGCTTGAGCAATGCCGCGATATACAGAACGCCCAATGGCTGCAATCCGTACTTTGCTTTATGCCCAGGCACCAGTGCCGGATAGCAAAGTGTAATCTTTTTCATCGGTACAACTCCTGAAATGCCCATTACAAAAGGGCGAAACCGTTAACACGTCGAAGCACATATCGGCTTATGGCCAATCAGGTGCCTGGTAATTGCGGGCCAAGCTTTCACCAGATAATAGTACGATATCTTAGAAATGTCCCAAAATCGTAAACTGATATAAAATTACGCAAGCAGTGTGCCATCATTGCCAATTCACGCACTTTACGCGGGGTTAATAGTGCGATATCGGAACGCAGCAGAGCTAAAAGCAAACTGCCTTAATTGGTGATAATGATCGATCAAAACGCCGTGAGAAGTGATGCCTAAACCACTGAAAAATAACACACACAGAGTTTGTGTCGCGCCGATGATGGACTGGACCGATCGTCATGACCGGTTCTTTCTTCGGCTCATTACCAAGCACGCTATGCTATACACGGAAATGGTAACCGCAGACGCTGTCATCCACGGAAATCGCACACGGTTACTAGGGTTTAATGCCGAAGAAAATCCCATAGCGCTACAGCTAGGTGGATCAGATCCAGAAAAGTTGGCCGAAGCCGCCCGCATCGGTGAAAGCTTTGGGTACGACGAGGTTAACCTAAATGTCGGCTGTCCTTCAGATCGCGTGCAATCAGGTTGTTTTGGCGCGAGCTTAATGGCCGAGCCCTCGCTCGTTGCGCGTTGCGTCGAAGCGATGACAGCGGCAGTTTCGATCCCTGTGACTGTCAAAAGCCGGATTGGTATTGATGATCAAGATCCACACAAGGTTTTACCAGATTTCATTGCAACAGTTCACGGCGCAGGATGCGAAACCTTTATCATCCACGCGAGAAAAGCTTGGCTCCAGGGATTAAGCCCAAAAGAAAACCGGGACGTCCCACCGCTTGATTATCCATTGGTCTATGGCATGAAAGTGCAATTCCCCGATTTGCGAATTGTGTTAAACGGCGGCGTGAGTGACCTTACCGAAGTTGAAGATCATTTAGTACATGTAGACGGGGTGATGTTAGGGCGTGCAGCCTATCAAAACCCTTATTGTCTGGCTGATGTCGATGTGGAGTTTTTCGGTGGTAAAAGCAAAGCTCTTTCACGCCACCAAATAATCGAGGCACTCTATCCGTATATGGAACATCATCTCGCGAGTGGCGGAACACTTCACCACATCACTCGTCACGTTCTAGGCCTTTTCCAAGGTCAGCCAGGAGCACGTGCGTGGCGACGCCATCTTGCAGAAAACGCATTTCGCAAAGGGGCAGGCGTTTCGGTTGTTGAACAAGCCTTGGCGTTGGTGCTGCAATCTCACTCCCTCGTTCCAGCGGAATAATTTATGATTTTAGAGAACATAGATCTCGCAACCCTCTGGCCGTTTGCGGTGGGATTACTGGCCGCTGGAATAATCGCCGGAATCTTGGCCGGTCTCCTGGGTGTTGGTGGCGGCATTGTGATTGTGCCGGTTTTGTTTCACGTCTTTACAGCATTGGGGATCGATGAATCGGTACGCATGCATCTTGCGGTCGGCACATCGCTCGCAACCATCGTACCGACATCAATCCGTTCCCTGAGAAGCCATGCAAAGCGCGGTGCTGTTGATAAGGAAATTCTGCGTGTTTGGGCTTGGCCAATTTTAGGTGGCGTCATGTTTGGAACCATCATTGCGGCTTTCGTCGGCGGTCAGGTTCTGACAATGGTTTTTGCAACGTTGGCACTCGCCGTTGCCTTCAACATGGCCTTCGGCAACGAAAATTGGCGATTGGGTCAACAGATGCCATCTCGCACATCCCAATCTCTGATGGCAGGTGTCATGGGCGTCTTGTCGACACTAATGGGAATTGGTGGTGGTACTTTTGGCGTCACTGCGATGACGCTATTTGGCGTACCCATTCATCGGGCTGTAGCGACAGCCAGCGGTTTCGGATTGATCATCGCGGTACCCGCTGCTATCGGATTTATGATAACAGGTTTTGGCGTGGAGGCGCGTCCGCCTTTTTCAATCGGCTATGTCAACCTAATTGGGTTCGCATTGATCGTGCCGATGACAGTGGCGGCCGCTCCGCTCGGTGTCCGTTTAGCCCATGCCATGCCACGCAAAACACTGATCCGCGCTTTCGCGTTCTTTTTACTTATCACATCTATCAGGATGTTTTGGTCACTGTTGTCTTGATGATCGGAAATCAAAGCTTCTGATCGTACTCGCCAACTTCAGGATGCACCGACAATCGTTGATCGATATCTGCAAACATCCCGCGCATGTTTTCCTCAGACGTTGGGCTTTCAACCACAACGACCAGGCTCGGTGTGTTGGAGGAAGCACGCACAAGTCCCCATGTGCCATCTTCTAAAGTAATCCGAACGCCATTGACGGTCACCACACTGCGGATGCTCTGACCGAGAATGGTCTCTCCGTCTTTGGCCACACCTTCATATTCCTTCACCATGCGGTCGACGACATCGTATTTAATTTCGTCAGCGCATTTAGGACCCATGGTCGGTGATCCCCAAGTTTGAGGGAGCGCCTTGTAAAGGTCAGCCATCGATTTGTCGGGATTGCGGTCGAGCATATCGAGCACAGCAATGGCTGAAACCAACCCATCATCGTAACCACGACCAATCGGTGGATTAAAAAAGTAATGCCCGCTTTTCTCAAAACCAACCAGCGCGTTCAGTTCGTTGGCGCGGCGCTTGATATAGGAATGCCCGGTTTTCCAGTAATCCGTTTTGGTTTCGTTCTTGATGAGCACGGGATCCGTGAGGAAAAGTCCTGTAGATTTTACATCCACAACAAATTGCGCGTTTTCATACTGTTCAGACAGGTCGCGCGCGAGCATAACACCGACCTTATCGGCGAAAATTTCTTCGCCCGCGTTATCGACAACGCCGCACCGATCTCCGTCGCCATCAAATGCAAGCCCGACATCGGCGTTGTTTTCATTCACCGCGGCACTGAGCGCATGAAGCATTTTCATATCTTCAGGGTTCGGATTATGATTGGGAAAGGTGTAATCGAGGTCGCAGTTAAGCGGGATAACTTCAACGCCAATTGCTTCCAAAACACGTGGTGCAAAAGCCCCGGCTGTTCCATTTCCGCAGGCAGCAACGACTTTTAACTTACGGGAGATCGTCGGCCGATCTATGAGGTCCTTGATATAGCGCTCGGCCATGTCCGGCACCGCATTGTAAGCCCCACCTGGTTGCTCATTGAATTGCGCCTCCAGCACAATTTCTTTAAGGCGGCTCATCTCATCCGGGCCAAAGGTGAGAGGGCGGTGGGCACCCATCTTCACACCCGTCCAACCATTCTCATTGTGGCTCGCTGTCACCATAGCGACGCAGGGCACATCGAGATCAAACTGAGAAAAATAGGCGACAGGAGAAAGTGCCAATCCAATATCAAAAACTTTGCATCCGCCGGTCATGAGGCCGAGGATCAATGCATGTTTGATCGAAGACGAATAAGCCCGGTAATCATGGCCCACTGCAATTTCTGGTTTGACACCCAGCTCGTGAATGAGTGTGGCTAATCCTAGGCCCAGCGCTTGTACACCCATGGGATTAATTTGCTTTTCGAACAGCCAGCGCGCGTCGTATTCACGAAACCCTGTGGGGGCCACGAGTGGCAGCATTTCATATTCCGCTGTATTTACTTTGATATCAGCGCGAGGTTTCGGAAACATCTTAGGCTCCTGGAGACTTTGAAAAACGCGAGGGGAATCTGGTCACATCTAGCGAGTGGATTACATCTGGATCAAGTGAAACATTTATTCCTTTAGAACCAGTTGATCTCCTGCGACTTCGAGCGCCGAAAGGCGTCCTAAAAAACTCATCCCCAGCAAAGACACACCCAATCCTTCTTGCATAACACTGGCCTCAACATCATAGAGGCGGATCGATCCAATATCGATGCGGTTAAGGCGTACCTTGGCGCCCATGGTCAAACCATTGGCAGTCTGATAGGGCGCCGTAAAACGGAGGCTGTTGATGTTTACACCCGCACGTTTTGCATCCGCCATCGTCAGTGAGACATCGCTTGCTCCTGTGTCCACGAGAAAACGTACGGGTCGTCCATTTACCGAAGCATCAACAACAAAATGTCCGTCCACACTTTTTCGTAAAGTAACAATTCCAGGCGCTGCTGAATCACCAGAGGGTCGGCTCGGAGTGAGTTCACCGCCCATCCGATCTCCCAACATCATAAACTCTGCTCGAAAGCTATAGACAGCGATAAGGGCAACAAATATGCAGGCCCAAGTTAGCGCTTGTTTGACCGCGACGCGCATATTGATGCGTTGGCTAAAAAACAGGCTGCTGCCGACCAGCGCGAGTAGGCTGAGTGCGTAAACCAAGCGCATCACGCTGTCTGTATCTTGGAGGGTGCTCGGGAATTGACTGTTTAAAATTGCAATGAGGGATGCCACACCTAGCATTATTATTATTGCCCAAATCCATCCCCGGTTCATAATCCTGTCCCTTTACCGTCGCCGCCAACCAACCATGACGTTAATCACATTAAGGACACCTAAATAGGGTTGGTTATGGATTTTTGCAATTTTCACTGTATTGTATGTGAATAAACTAAAACAACACAGAGTTAGTGTTTAAATATGACAAACGGCAAGATTGTATCAATTGGAAGGCCAGGAGCGCGCGTATTACCGCCCCGTTCGGGCGCGGCTCTACAATTACCCACCTTTGAACCCGGTTGGGTTTGGCTGGTTGGCGCGGGGCCGGGTGATCCGGGTCTACTGACCCTCCATGCTGCCAACGCACTCGAACAAGCCGATATCATTGTTTATGACGCCTTAGTAGCAGAAGAGATCTTGGCTTTGGCAAAGCCAACAACTGAACTGGTTTATTCGGGTAAACGCGGTGGCAAACCATCCCCCAAGCAACGCGATATCTCCTCCCGCCTTATCGAACTGGCGCGCGCTGGAAAGCGCGTCTTGCGCCTCAAGGGTGGCGACCCCTTTACCTTTGGTCGAGGTGGAGAAGAAGCGCTTGCCCTTGTCGATGCCTCGATTCCGTTTCGGGTCGTGCCGGGTATCACGGCTGGTATTGGCGGTCTGGGGTATGCCGGCATTCCCGTGACCCATCGCGATATCAATCATGCTGTGACTTTTGTAACCGGCCATATGGCCGGTGGTGATGTGCCAGAAAACATGAACTGGCGGGCCATCGCTGAGGGATCACCGGTAATCGTGCTCTATATGTCGCTAAGCCATATCGACGCGATCGTTCAACATTTTATTGACGCGGGTCGAAATCCAGATGAACCCGTGGCGGTTATAAGTAAAGCAACGACTGCGGATCAAAAGGTATTAGAAACATCTCTATCCAGGGCACCCGCTGACATTGCTGAATCACAAATTGAAGCCCCCGCACTCATAGTGATTGGGGAAGCTGTTCGTATGCGCGCAGGCCTCGATTG
>JAJFIN010000203.1 GCA_021774955.1 Alphaproteobacteria bacterium
GGTTCAATAATTTTCAAGATGCTGTAGCTTGAGATGGTCATGGAAACGGAATTGCACGGCTTTAGCTACAGCGTATACACATGGATTGTGAGATTTGCGCTCTTAGAAAAAAGTGTAAAATATCACTCTATCGAAGTGAACCCATTTTCTGATTCGGGTCATCCGGCTCACCCATTTGGGAAGGTTCCGCTCCTAATACACAACGGCTTTCGTCTATACGAAACGAGTGCAATCATTCGATATGTAGATTTGGCTTTTCCCGGCCCATCACTCCAACCGGAGGATGCTCGAGGCCGCGCCCGCGTGGATCAAATAATAAGTATCGTCGATAACTACGCATATTGGCCGCTAGTTAGGCAGGTTTCTAGTCACGGCTATTTCAATAAGGCGTTCGGCTTAGAAGTAGACCATTCCGTGTTAATGGCCGGGTTGGATGCGGCTCCGAAAATTCTTTCTGCGCTTGACGGTTTGGTTGCCGAACAAGGATTGATCAAAACTGGGCAACTATCCCTAGCCGACATTCATTTGGGCCCAATAATCTCGTATTTCAACATGGCTCCTGAAGGCGCAAAACAACTCAAGTCCTACCGACAACTCTCACGATGGTGGGGCGCCATCTCCAAACAGCGAGGAGTTGAGAAAACCATGCCGAAGCTGCCGCGCTTGAAGTGAATCCAATATCCACTCTGCCCGCACCAGTGCTATCCTGAGAGCGCATCGCCCTGTCCTTATGCATGCGGTTGATAATTTCAAACAATGCCATTAATCTGTATCAAGAGTAAGCAGTCGTCGCTTAACAGGTGAGGACTGGACGATAGATGTATTTGTCATGGAATATGGTATGAGTTTATCAATGAGTGCTTCCAATTCCGATTGTGTTTCCACATGTGCGAGCGCGATAAAACAATCGCCCCCTGTGATGCGGTCACATTGGACGATCTCTGGCAAAGATTGAATAATTTCGGCGACGCAGCGAAGTTCACCCGGCATAGGTCGTATTCTGAGCCATGCGGCAACCGGAATTCCAAGCACTTCATAATTGACAGTCACCGTGAAGTTTTCGATGACGCCAGTCTCTTCCAGACGTTTAATTCGCTCTGAAATTGTTGGTGCCGAAAGGTCGAGCAGCCTTGCGAGTTCGGCAAGGCTGGCACGCGCATTTTCCGATAGTATCTCAATGATTCGGCGGTCAATTCGATCAATATCGCCATTTTCATATCGAAGTTTTTTCAACTCATTTACCTTTATAACGACTGGTATAGTCGAATTATACCTTTGTTTACCTATATATTTTGTCTAATACTCTGAATAATCTTAGGGTATGTCAATTGCCAATCAATTCACCTTCACCAAGGCCGCTGAAACGGTCCCGCCGCAAGGGTGGTTTGTGGGCAGCGCTGTGTTTCACTATCTCGGACCTGCCTTTGCCGTGCTGTTGTTTCCGGCAGTCGGTGTACTCGGCGTGGCATGGTTTCGGATCACTACTGCTGCACTGATCTTCGCCCCGATAACAAAACCCTGGCGCACATTTAGACAGGCTGACCGTAACACTAGAACGCTTTTGATATCATTGGGCATATGCCTAGCGATTATGAACACGTCGTTTTACTTGGCGCTTGATCGCTTACCCATGAGTTTGGTTGCAGCCATGGAATTCGTTGGCTCAATGCTCATCGCACTTTACGGTATTCGTGCATGGCGCAATTTTCTGGCTGTTGGGCTGGTTATTATTGGCGTCACTATTTTAATCGATATCAAATGGTCATCGGACGGCGTTGGCCTACTCTGGGCCGCACTGAACGCAGCACTATTTTCTGTCTATGTAATTCTAGGTCACAAGGTGGCAGAAGGCGGCGCAAGTCGTGGTGTGGAGCAGCTAGGCGCCGCGATGGCGATTGCCTTTATTATTCTTATGCCGATCGGTCTGTCAGAAGCCATCAAAGCGTTTGGGGTTCCGATCCTCATCCTTGCTGGCGTAGGCGTGGGCATCTGTTCATCTGTCATTCCATATATATGCGATCAACTCGCCATGTCGCGACTTCCCCGATCTAGCTTTGCGCTGATGCTTGCGCTTTTACCCGCTATTGCAACAATCATCGCGGCAATCGTTTTAGCCCAAATTCCTACACTGAAAGACATTATCGGCATCGCTCTCGTGATGGCGGGGGTCTCTATCCACATTCCAAAAGGCGTGACGCCATCCCCGGCAATCGTCGCAAGAGAGAATAATGAAATTTAATAGTCTCGGAAAAACCGATTTACAAATATCTTCCCTCGGTCTCGGTACCATGACGTTTGGGGATGGTGCAGATGAAACCGAAAGCCGCGATATTTACACCCTGGCTCGAGATAAAGGCATAAACTTATTCGATTGCGCCAACGTCTATGCCCAGGGAGGAGCGGAACGGATTTTAGGTCACCTCGTTAAACCACACCGTTCAGAGGTGGTGCTAACTTCAAAAGCTTACTACCCGATGAGTGATGATCCGAAAGATAGCGGTCTTGGTCGGCGCCATCTTACGCAATCCCTTGATGCAAGCCTGAAACGTCTTCAAACTGATTATCTGGATATTTTTTTCTTACATAGCTTCGATACGAAAACGCCGCTTGAAGAAACGATAATGGCGCTCGAAAGCTTTATTAGAGCGGGTAAAATTATTTACGCTGGCGTCAGCAATTTTGCGGCATGGCAAGTTGTCAAAGCATTGCAAATTTCTGAACGATTGAAGGCGGCCCCAATCCATTGCGTTCAACCTATGTACAATCTGCTGAAACGTCAGGCTGAAACTGAATTATTTCCAATGGCAATGCATGAAAATCTTGGTGTGCTAACCTACAGTCCTCTCGCTGGTGGGTTACTCGCTGGAAAATATCAGAAAGCCCAACCGAAACAGGGACGTTTTAACGAAAGCGAAATGTACAGAAACAGGTATCGCGGCGCAAACATTGAAGAAACGACAGCTGAGTTTTTAAAGTTTGCTGCACGCCACAAGCTCGACCCGGTTGCGCTAGCGATTGCATGGACCAGTTTACATCCCGCCATCACAGCACCGCTTATCGGGGCAAGGACAGTAGATCAGTTAAAAAATGCGCTGAGCAGCATAGACGTTGAATTGACGCCCAATATGCGCGCTGAACTCGAACACATCGCTCCTGCGCCATCGCTGGCTACTGACCGGGAGGAAGAAAGGATATCTCTACAATGACGGCTACACCCGCGATGACTGAGCCATATTACCAGGTATATTTGGCACACCCTCAGGTGCTCTTTTTCGGATTAAACAGTATCTATAGGGAAATTATTCGGTCGTTCGGCTTGATCATAGCACCAACAATTGGCCGGAAATGCCTTCAAACTCCTTGAGCCTGGCAGATATTCCTCATCCTCGTTTGATGCTCAAAGTACAGGAGACGGTGTTTGTTTTCTTGAATTGTGATGCCGTATCAGAAGAAAGCAATGTACCAGGACTAATCGCGCTTCTGCGAAGTCTGGCGGGAAAAGCGAACCGCCCTGTATTAACTTTGCAAGCTGAGGTAAACCCGCTCTCCGATCCGCAACTTCGCGCCTGTTTATCTGAACCTACGTCCCGTCAATTCCTTCTTGTGGGAGCTCCAGATCATCCAGCGTTTGCATCATTGGCCTTCACGGCCCTTGAGGTTGGGTTTGATGTGTTTGCCACAAGCGGCTCCTTTGCTAGAAATATGCCTATGGGCGTTACGCTTTATCGCCTGATATCAGCCGGTGTTGTGTTACTCCCTCCACACGCTGCGCTCTATGAACTCGAAATATCCTTGTCCCACGAGACTAAAGCATCAAAATCTAATGAATAGGGTTGCGCCAAAGAGCATAAAGAGAAGCATCTCGCGGCAAGCCGCGACCGCGCTCGCGTGAATTGAGCCGCTTGAAGATAACATCTCCACCCTGCGGGCTTTGATCGCTAACACTTGCGCAGCGCTGCTGCGCCGAAGGACACCGCTACCCAGTGGCTTGTTAAATGGTTTCCTCCTCAGGGCGGGTGTGGGGAGACGGCCACTCTGGCGCCGGGCAGTCCATCGGCAAGGGCTTTGGCTTTAAGTTCGTATAGTTTGATAAAATGATCCTACCAAAACCCTTGCCCAACGGCTTACGCCTTAGCCCATGTGCCCAACGCCGGAGAGGCCTCTTCGCCCCCCCACCCCCACCCTTGCGGGGGAAACATGAGAAAGGGCGAGGAGACCAGACATGAGCACCAAAACCGCAAACCAAGCACATCTTGGAACAACTTCTGCACCCCAATCAAAGAATGACATCAGAATCTATGTTGCTTGTCTGGCCGCTTATAATTCAGGTCACCTGCATGGGCGCTGGATAGATGCGACCCAAGGCGTAGACCATATTTGGGACGAGACGAAAGCCATGCTTGCGGCGTCACCAATCGAAGATGCAGAAGAACATACAATTCATGATTATGAGGGTTTCGAGGGTGCG
>JAJFIN010000204.1 GCA_021774955.1 Alphaproteobacteria bacterium
GGTTTTGACAGCCAGTGAACCAGGCGGCTCAATCTGTATGTCAATGTCTTCTGAGAAGCGATAGATGAGACGGTATCCCTTTGACAAAGATGTACCGCCTTTGAGCTCATACTTCATCCCAAGTTTTTGCAGGCCGAAAAGGCAATGCATTATCCAATAGTCTTTTTCGACTAATGCGGGGTCAATGGACATTTCTTGCCCGACGATCCGGATTAAATCTGGGAAGTTTTTGTCGTTATGAAGAAAGCTCTCAGGCGCCATATCTCAGCACATCATTTGCGAGGACATCTTCAAAGAATCGCTTGGCCCTGGCACCACCATAGTTGCGGACGGCTTTCGAAAGAGAAGATTTCTTCAAGGTACGTGCCTTCGCTTCAACCTTTGACAAAACTTCGTCTTCGTCTTCTGCGAGGCGACCCAGATTATTCACTAAGTCTACCAGTAAAAACTCAGGCGATAATGATTTCGGAAAATACGGCTTCACTCGAAATTCGAATGTCCGCCCCCCAAGCTTAAAACGTCCGTGGCGCTTGTGATTGTAAACGACTGTTTCGTTGTAGAGCTGAGTCGTGCCCACCCCCAGAGCGTTGAACGCGTTGGGGGAGGTTAGCAAGAAGCGAGGGTCTTTCAGAAATGTCCGTACCAGCTTTTTGTCGTCAGCCGGCACATCGCCGAAGGGGGTTTTTCTAGGTACATAATAGACGCCGCCCGACAGCTTCTGCAGTGTTCCATCGGCCTGCAGCTGCTGCAAATGACGGTCAACGGCGTTAGACCAACGAGCCAGATCGGCGCGCCGGTAGACCTGGCCGGGCCGCAAGTGTCTTTTTAAAGGGTTCAATTTTGTCATGTTCATTCACCTGTCTCAACTATATAGGCTATTCAGCCTTAATATGCAAGAAATATTTATGAAAAATCATGCAAAAATATATTCGATATAGGAAAAATCCCCAAAAATATAACGAGATAGCACGCATTCAACCGAACGTTCTTTCTAAAAATCAGAATCAGGGCGTCCCCCTCATTTATTCCATTGGCGACCACTTTCGATGCTGTTGACACAGCCGAAAGCCAAATTGTGAAGGCTGGTTTGACGCTCTAAGGCCATGAGCCGCTCATATCTGTGATGAAAGGGCCGCCAACCTGAGGAACAGAGGCGATTTTGCCGGAGCCAGACAGACGTCTCCTGTGAACGGGGCAATCCTTCTCCAGTGAGAGATGCGTCCGAGTGGTGCTGTAAGAATCTGCATACGATCTAAGAACTTGCAGCAAATGACGCTCACCCAGAATAATGACGTGATCCAAACATTCGGACTATCGTCTCTGGTTTGACGATCCGTATAGAAGCGAGGATCTCGACGAGTATGCGATAGAGCAAGGCGAAGAGGAGTCGATCAGCTTTAATCAGAATTGATCGCTTGGGAGTCTTTCTCTGAAGAATAATCAATTGTTGTCGTAGAGCCAGGATTTTCAGCAACAAAGTTTGGCGACTCTTCGGGGCCACGAGAAAGGCGGTGATGATATTCCTAATAGCCGACATCCAATGGTCCTATGGCGATCTGTCAATCCCACAGAATCTCTGGGCGGAAAGGGCTTTCGGAAGACACAACATTGATTTTGGGCCAATTGTGATCTCGAAGTCTGGTGTTCTTTTGTATTGGCACAGTTAGACAAGTCCGCACTGCGGTTAGTGGTTTGCCACATCAGTTTGCGCGGGTGTAGTGTTTGGTGGGGAAGGTTACCTGGGTGAGTAAATTTCACATGTCAGAGGGCAATATCAGCCGCAAACACCTGGATGGCTTATCAATCAGCAAGCCACACACTCTTTTACTAAATAGTACCATTGTAGATCGACCTCGGTTGCTCGGTAAATCGCCGGTGCATACAGGTAAAAAACTGACGATGCTGGAAGCGCCTGTTGGCTTTGGGAAAGCGGTGTTGATGGCACAATGGGCCGAGGAGGCAAGTGTCGAGGGATTCTCGATATCATGGCACAAGATATCAAAGGGCGATAATTGTCGCGCGACACTGGTCGCCAGTTTATCCACTCTGTTAGAAGGCGAGTTACCTTCGCAAGTAAAGTCGAATAGAAAAATTGATGATGTCGAATATTTGAGCGATCTGTCGTCTCAACTGAACAGGAAGCACATCCTATTCATAGACAAGTTGGAGCGCCTACAAGACGTCGATTCAATTGGTACCCTGAATAATTTAGTTGAATCTGGAGGTCAGGAATTTTTCTTTGTTATGGCCAGTAGCAAAGGGAATGTCATTCCGATTTCAGAATACCGCTCGCACAACCAACTCGAACATATCGGTGCCGATGAGTTAATATTCTCATGCGAAGAAATATCAGCTCTTTTTAAAAACAAGCTTGATGAAGAGCAGATCGATTACCTTAGTAGAATTACTACCGGGTGGCCTGTTGCACTTTGGTACGAACAAATACGTTGTGAGAATGACGCAAAGCACCCAGAGGTGCCAAACGAAACAGATACTATTCCTCTCTCTCCAGATTTAGAAGAATTCATTGATGAGCAAATATTCTCTGAAATAGAACCTCCTCTGCGCGGCGTCCTTATGGAGATGAGTATTTTCAAACGGTTTACCGCAAAACAGGCGAACCACATTTGTGGAATCAAAAATGTCGCAAACAAAATAGCGGGGCAGCACCTTTCTCCGCTTATCTATTCCTCTGAAGATATGGCCGGACATTTTCATTTCACACCTCTTTTTTATGAATACCTACACAAGAAGTTATTCGAGAGCGATGAAGCCAAAATCAAACTGTTGCATCAAAAAGCAACTGATTGGTACGAGACCCGAGACGCCCCGTACGAGGCGATATTCCATGCCGCACAGGCTGACGACACAAGCCGAATGATGAACCTATTCATCTCGGCGGGGGGTGTTGAGATCGGCTTGAGAAAAGGGGTTGAGACCCTTGAACGCATCGTTGCGTTATTTCCTCTTGAGATTGGAGAGAGCGAACCTCAGCTGCTTCTGGCCCGGGCGCTTTTGTATATGAAGGAGGGGAAGCTGAACATTGGGCATAGTTTTCTTGAACAAGCCGATCAGAAAATGGCAGAGAGTAGCTCCGACCCATCCTTGGAATATTATGAATCTATCGTTGTGATGTTATTGTCAGTCTACCAGGACAATGATGTCAGTTTGGCCGAAATTGCGCAGTTTGAGGCCAATGCAAAGCACGTGATTCCGGAGCGATTTTGGAGCCAGGGCTGGTTTAATAACCTTCTGTGCATGATGTATTATTCGGTAGGAGAGATGACAAAGGCAAAGGAAGCGGCGTCAATTGCCCTGGAATTTTATAGCCTTTCTGACGCGGTGTACTCCCAAATTTTTGCCCACATTCATTTGGCGCTGATAAATCATGTACTTGGGGATTTGAAGCGATGCAGCCATGAACTGGGGGCGGCAAAAAGCCTATGTCAGGAGCACTTCGCGCCAGACGCGGGATTGACCGCTATTGTGCAAGTGTTGCTTGCCGAAGTGAAGTATGAGCAGGGCGACGATAAGGCAGCCAGGCAACTAATTACAAAATCTCTGAAGAATATCGAAGAGCATGAAGGGTGGGTAGACGTATTTACTCGAGGGTATGTTACGGCCAGTTATCTGGAGTTCAATAAGGGCTCTCCTGAAAAAGCCTTTGAAATATTAGATCATGGTAGTGCCATAGCAGGGCGACGGAATCTTCCACGTTTAAGGCGAATAATGGAAATTCAAAAATTGGAGTTACTGACTTTATCCGGGGATATGGTGCAGGCAAAGTCTGTGATAAAGAGCCTTTCCTTAGAGCAATATTTGACCGCGCCAGACAAATTGAATTTAAAAACCTTTCAAGAGATGTATCGGACTATTCAAGCACTGGCTAGATATTGTATTATTCTTGGCACTGAAAATAATGCGTTAGAGTTACTGGATGTTATAATTGATGATCAGAAGAAGTTGAGACACAATGGGTTTCTCATAAAATCCAAAATTCTAAAGATCTTGGCTTTGGAGAGTTTAAATCAACATAGTGTTGCCGATGAGATGTTTCAGGATGTTGTCAAACAAGCACACGCTCAAGATTTTTTGATGTTATTCTTGAACGAGGGAAAATCATTAAGGAACTTTATCAACAGTCATATTAAGCGGGTAACTTTATCAAAACTGCCGAATGAATATGTTTCCTTTATCGGGCGGATGCTGGCCAATCGAGAGTCTGTTCGAGGGGCAAAGGACGAGACAAACGTTCTAACTCCCAAAGAATTTGATGTGTTGCAAAATCTCAGCTTCGGATATCAGAACAAGACTATTGGTCATTCTATGGGCTTGTCTGAAACAACTATCAAATTTCACCTTAGAAATATTTTCTTAAAACTAGGCGTGCGAAATCGCATGATGGCAGTCGAAGTTGCTCGAGCGAAAAATATAATTCCTTAATGTCTCCCGGCGGCCGATACGGAGGCAAATCCTTGTCTTCCAATTGAATTTACTCCTATCCGGAGAAGGCGAGTACCCGTCCAAAAGGATAGTATTATCTGATATTTCCACCTTATTCCCCCTCCTAAAAATACTGAGATACCGTTCTTTATATATTTTGGCGCCCTCATCAAAATCCATTAGCAATGACCTAGTTGTTCCGGGTGTAGCAAAAATGGTGGATGAAACCCGGAGCAGGTTGCTGGAATGACATAGCATTGATGTGACTGGGGATGGGGATGGTTGACGCACAAGGCATACGAATTGGTGTTGACGTCGGCGGCACAAACACTGACGCAATACTGATGCAGGGTTCATCCGTGCGTGTCGCGATGAAGGTGCCAACCAGTGAGGATATAGGTTCTGGCGTCGTCGCGGCGGCAAAGGCTGTAATGGACCGGGCCAATGTTCTGGCGCAGGATGTAGGCCAGGTGATGATTGGAACAACGCAATTTACGAATGCTTTCATTGAAAGAAAGCATTTGGTTCCAGTGGCGGTCATTCGTATTGCTCTTCCGGCAACCAAAAGCATTCTCCCATTCACTGATTGGCCAAGTGAATTTAGTAAAACTATTGGAACCAATATCTTTCTTGTTCACGGTGGTCATGAATTCGATGGACGCATGATTACGGAGTTGAGAGAGGACGAAATTGTTACGGTTGCTGAGCAAATTAATAAGCTTGGAATCAAAGCCATAGCGATAACCAGCATATTTTCGGCAATAGACAATTCGATGGAGGAGCAAGCCGCCGCGATAATTCGGCGGGAATGTCCCAGTGCGAAAATTACTTTATCAAATGAAATTGGCCGACTTGGCTTAATCGAGCGCGAGAACGCCACCATAATGAATGCATCACTTTCGACTTTTGTGGAGGAGGTGGTTGGTGGATTTCGCACCGCCCTTAAGAAGCTAAAGATCGACGCACCACTCTTTGTGAGTCAAAACGATGGCACACTGATGAGCGAGAAATATGTTGGGCGATACCCCGTTCTGACATTTGCTTCAGGACCAACCAATAGCATGCGGGGCGCCGCAAATCTAACCTCCAAGGAAGAAGCGATCGTTATCGATATCGGAGGTACAACGACTGATGTTGGCGTTTTGGCGAGCGGCTTTCCCCGAGAATCTTCAATTCCCGTGGACATTGGGGGGGTTCGAACAAACTTTCGTATGCCGGATATCCTATCCATTGGATTAGGTGGTGGCAGCATCGTACGTGAAGACGAGGATGGCGAAATAACCATTGGGCCTGATTCAGTCGGGTACAGACTAACCGATGATGCTTTGGTTTTTGGCGGAGACATTTTAACGACCACAGATATTGCTGTGGCGGCTGGACATTGCAAACTTGGCGATCCCGAGCGCGTATCACATCTGGCAAGCGATCTTATTGTCAGGGCAGAAGATAAGATCCATGAAATGATAGAGAGTGCGGTTGATCGCATGAAAACGAACAAGAATGATACGACCGTCATATTGGTAGGCGGCGGCAGTGTTTTAGTATCACGTGACTTGAAGGGTACGTCGGAAGTCGTAATTCCCGAGAACTTTGGCGTGGCGAATGCAATCGGCGCAGCGATAGCGCAGGTCGGTGGTGAAGTTGACCGGATCTATTCGTATGCAGATCTAGGTAGGGAAGAGGCGATGAAATCCGCTAAACAAGAGGCACAAGACGCCTGTGTTGATGCCGGAGCATGCGCAAAAACTTTGAAGGTTGTTGATGTCGAAGAAATACCGCTGAGCTATTTGCCGGGTGGGGCTGTTCGGTTACGGGTCAAAGTTGTGGGCGAGTTACTCGAAGCTGTTTTGGCTTGATTGCGAAAGTGAAGGGCTGAGCAATGGAATATTTTTATGCAGATTGACCTTACAAATTTGGAAGACTTTATCAGGGGGTCAGCGTTCCTTGGTACAGGCGGCGGGGGGGATCCCTATGCTGGGATGCTTATGCTGAAGCAGGTGCTGAATGATGGAATGCAGGTAAGCATCATTGATCCGCTCAATTTCGGCGACACAAAGACAGCTATCAATATTCTGACTATGGGCGCGCCCACTGTAATAAACGAAAAAATACCTAGCGGAGCGGCAAATGTATTGGCATTGAGGCGTGCTGAAAAAGAACTCGGATATAAAGTCGATGCGATCATGCCGGTTGAAGCTGGTGGTATCAATGCGTCAATCCCGCTTGTTGTTGGAGCCTTAACAGGGCTTCCCGTTATAGATGCCGATGGCATGGGCCGCGCATTTCCAGAGCTGCAGATGACGACTTACAACGTAGCTGGCGTGTCGAGCAATCCTAACGTTATGGCTGATGACAAGGGCAGTGTGGCTCTGATTTCGACAGTGGAAAACATTGATGCAGAAAGATTTTGTCGAGACATTTGTGTGCGGATGGGCGGTATCGGTCAGATGGCCTGTTATCCATTGACCGGGAAACAAATCAAAAATCATGCCGTCTTGCATACGCTTACTTTGGCCGTCGAAATTGGCCAGTCGATCCGCGTGGCGCGTGAAGATCATGAAGATGTCGTTAGCGCGTTACTGAGGTTTCTTGAATTTGAAAAAGTCGGCAGAGTTGCGAAAGTATTATTTGACGGCAAAGTTACTGATCTACTGAGAGAAACTAAAGGTGGCTTTTCGATCGGCCGTGTAATTCTCGATAATCTGCAGGGTGGTAACTCAAAGCTGGAAGTGGTTTTTCAGAATGAATATATGATTGCTTTGAAGGACACAATGCCCGTCGCCATGGTGCCGGATTTGATATGCATCGTGGACCGGGAAACGTCAGAGCCCATTACAACCGAAAATCTGAAGTATGGACAACGGGTAAAGGTCGTTGGCGTGAGCGTGCCCGAAATCATGCGAACTCCAGAAGCGCTTGCTACGTTTGGCCCGGCAGGCTTCGGACTGGATGTCGAATATAGCCCCATTGAGCTTTTGAGTTCATGACGGTTTCCGTAAACAACGAGGGGGTGCTGTAGCCATGCTTTTGGCACTGTCGACCTGGCCTGAAATCGAACGTTATCTGGGTGATAATACCGGCATTATTGTGCCTGTTGGTTCGACAGAACAGCACGGGCCGACAGGTTTCATTGGAACGGATTTCATAACTGCAACAGCCATCGCGGAGGGATGCGGTGTGCAGATAAACTGTCTCGTCTCACCTCCAATTACTGTCGGTATGGCACAGCACCATATGGCTTTCCCTGGTACGATTACCCTGCGGCCTAGTACCTTCGTAAACGTGATTGTGGACTGGATAACATCGCTTTCGAAACATGGATTCCGCCGGATTTATTTTGTTAATGGTCATGGCGGAAACATCGCCCCCTTGATAACCGCGTTTAATGAATTCTATGCCAGTCTTAGTGTGCGTGCGGAAACCGAAGAATCATCGACATTGTGCAAGTTGGCAAATTGGTGGGCAATGCCCAACACAGACTCGATAATCAAAGAAATTTTTGCAGACGCCGATGGCGAACACGCTACGGCAAGTGAAATCGCGGTCACCCAATACATTCATCCCGAGAGTATTAAGCCCGCTCCAAAAGATCTCGAGCAGGCAATACATGGCTCAGCCGCACTGGATATCCACAATGCCTACGATTACCGGCAAAGATTTGTCGACGGCAGGATTGGTTCTGATGTCCGTGAAGCAAATCAGAAGGATGGGGAAAAAGTATTCAAAAAAGCCGTGAGTGAAATCGCAGAAGATTGCACTTCGTTTATTCGATCCTAACAGGACTGGGACTGTTTTAACCTTGGAAAAAAGTGTGGAGGAAACGTCATGACCTTACGATCCAACCAAATTCTATATAGTTTTCTGTCTATAAATCTGCTGATTTCGGCAAATGAATTTGCGCAGGCAGCGGACGAATTGGATGAAATAATAGTAACGTCACAATATCGAGAGCAACGTCTGCAAGATATCCCGGCGTCGGTTAAGGCATTTACGGCCGGTGATATTACCGATATTGGAATTATCTCTTCACAAGATTTCGTCGACATGACTCCGAATATGGCCCTTGATGACTCGTTCACCTACGGCAACACTTTTGTCGTAATGCGCGGTGTCACACAGGTTAACAATGCGGACTCTCCGGTCGCGATCGTTATCGACGGCGTCCCTCAAAACAACCAGAAACAATTCAAAATGGATCTGTTCGATATCGAGCGCATCGAGGTTCTTAAAGGGCCTCAAGGCGCGCTATACGGACGAAATGCCATAGGCGGTGCCGTTAATATTGTGACCAAACAACCGACGAATGAATTTGAAGGAAAGTTTTCTGCTGGCATTGAAAACGGAATTGGAAGCAATTTTAGCGGTGTGGTGAGTGGCCCGTTAGTTGAAGACAAAGTTCTGTTTAGATTAGCCGGATCTTACAAACAAACAGATGGGCTGATCGACAATGTTTTTCTCAACCAAAAAGTAGATTTCATCGACCATGATTACTCGTTTCGCGGAAAGTTAGCCATTAGGGCGAGCGACAATTTAGATATTGATCTTCGGGCTTCCTATCGAAACTATCAGGCAGGATCGAGTTACGATGTTCCTGTTAGGCATAACGCGAATCCTGCTATTCGCAATGGAACTGCAAATGACGTTTTCGAACCCAATGAAAATATCATTGGTTTAACCAACGGTGAAACAACCGAACTCACTGCAAAATTTGATCTCGAATCAGATATTGGAACATTGACGTCGATTACTGGCTTCACAGATTTGAGCGAGTATTATGAGGCTGATATTGATTTTTCAAATCAAGCGTTTGATCCGACCTTCGGTGGGTTTGCGGGTCTATTAGGTTTTCTGCAGTTTCTGGGTGTTTTTACTGCCCCGGCGGGCACCATAGGGATCGGTCAAGGGCAAATTTTGGACCTGGATTTGTTTAGCCAGGAATTTAGACTTGTTTCGCCGGACGAAAACAGACTTCGATATATTTTAGGCGCTTTCTATATTCACACAAATCGTGATCTTCAAACGCGGCTATTTGCAGATGTGAATAATCAACGCAATCAGATAGACGATCCGAGTTTGGTTTTTGTGAACGCAAGAGAAAGTAATTCAAATGACGCATGGTCAATGTTTGGTCAGTTGGAATATGACCTTACAGACAAATTCACCGCCCAGTTTTCGTTGCGCTACGATGAAGATAAAAGAGAACAGACTGATCTGAACACTAGCATGACGCGTCAGACAAAATTTTCTAGCGTCCAACCAAAAGCAACATTGACATATAGGTTCAATGAAGACTCTCTCGGCTACTTTACTTATAGCACTGGATTTCGGTCAGGCGGCTTTAATGCGCCAGTTGTTACGTTTCCCCTTTTCGACGACGAAACCCTGACAAACTATGAGATAGGTGTCAAAACATCCTTGATTGAAAATCGCCTAAATTTGAATACAGCGGTTTTTTATGCCGACAGCGAGGACTTTCAGTTTTTCTTTCTTGATCTTGCTACCGGTCAGCAAATAATTCAAAATCTTGAGGAAGTAAATATCTGGGGAATTGATATCGACTTCCGTGCGGCGCTTACTGAAAACTTGAAATTGATCGGGGGCATTGGCTATACGGATACGGATATCAAGTCGATTGGATCACCCGCACTGCAAGCAAGTTTGGCGGCAGCAGGTGTGAATCTGGCCACGGTTCCGGGAAACAAAACCCCGAAAACAACAAATTGGACCGTGAACGCTGGAGTGCAATATGATTTTGCATTATCGGAAAACGCCGACGGATTTGTGCGCCTTGATTATGAATACCGCGGTGAGAAATATTGGCAGATTGATAACCTGGATGTTCAAGACCCTGTTCATTTGATAAATCTGCGTGGCGCTATCAATACGGGTAATTGGTTACTAGCTGCGTATGTGAAGAACCTAACCGATGAAAGGTATTACACAGATTTCAATCCCGGTGAGTTTCTTGGGCTTGCTATTGATCTGGGATATCCCAGTCGACCGAGAGTTTTTGGCGCCGAAGCGACCTATAGATTTTAAGGTTGTTGTCCCCGCCAATGTCTCTTCTGGGTTCTAAGTCGTGAGAATCGCGCTGTGATTGCTCGTTGAGACCATGTTGATATGGCATGGCTTCCAGATCCAGTTCACGGTGGGTGTGCCATTCTCAGACGATGATTTGTGAGTGGACATCGAAAATGGGTTGATATCGATATGGTCACTTTTTTGGTACCAACCGGATCAACTCAGGTTTACCAGCTCCTACTCACGGTTATTTTGGAATTGAGTTCTATCGACAAATAACCCGTGAAAACAATCGGCTAACACACATCCGTATGCGGACCTACTCGCCAATGCAGAGTAGGAATCTTGATTGTGTATCCAGGGGTCTCCCGTTATTTTCAGGGTAGCGGCACAACTTATCATTCAAAATATGAGAATTTTCAACTGCTTAACATCTGAGGTACCAAAATGATTTGGCCGCTCTAGAGGTTAGAGAATGCGAATGGTACCTTTCGTTACTGAAATAAACGTCACCAACAATGATATCGAAATGCTCGAATAGGTTGGAGTTGCAGTTATTGTTGCCATTGCGAAATAGTAACATGGGATATTTCGTGTTTGTCGTTCCCAGGTATTTGAAGTACCAATATGAAAAAGTATTGACCGAACGTTTGTTTGACTAATTACGGTTGATATGATGATGATACGGGCATAATGGCCTCGGGTAATCGTCCGATTGTACGGACAGTCGAGCCAAAAAAGGTGCTGGTTGGACATGAATAGAAACATGCGGTTGATATTTTATTCTTTTTTTGTGGGCGTGCAGTTTCTGATGTCTCGGCCCGTGTTTGCGGCTGAAAACGATCTTGCTCTTGAGATTGATGCTGTCTTTTCAAAATGGGATCGCCAAGATACGCCGGGGGTGGCAGTTGCGGTAATCCGTGACGGGCAAATTATTTTCAGCAAAGGTTATGGGAGCGCACAACTCGAATACGAAGTTCCGATCGGTCGTGAAACTGTCTTTCACGTGGCATCGGTTTCAAAGCAGATCACCGCGTTTGCTCTGACGCTCCTTGAAGGCGAGGGAACCCTATCGCTGGAAGAT
>JAJFIN010000205.1 GCA_021774955.1 Alphaproteobacteria bacterium
CCGGCCTGATACTTGAAACACCAAGTTCGGTAGCCTTTTGTACCAGAAAATCCAGACGCATTTTTTTGACCGGTGCAAACAATAATTCGATGTCCGATACCGTGTCTTGCTGTCGTGTGCTCTTGAGGAGTGTCAGCGCACCACGCTTGCGTTGGAGCTCGGTCACTTCAGCAAGCCACTCGCCATCGCGCCCATTAAACAAGAGTATTGTGGCGCCGATTTTTTGTCGCATCACATTGGACAAATAATTGATGTGATTCGCGCTCAGATTAATGTCGGCGGTCGTCGCAAGATCATCCGCCACAAACAGGCGTATCTTGGTAAAATCATATGATTCTTCTGTCGGCGACGGAGGCTGAGGTTTGTCCTTCATGCGTCAATGTCATAATGGAATGAGCACAAAAGGCAAAGCCAATGCTGAACGACGGTAATCAAAGTGTTGTTGATGCGCCAACCACCAATTGGGTTGACCGCCATGCACCCGTTTGGTCGCGGCCTTATCTACGCCTAGCACGCGCTGACAGGCCCATTGGAACCTGGCTATTACTCCTGCCCGGATGGTGGGGAATTGCTCTTGCCGGTGCTGCCAAAGGCCATTCTTTCCCGAATGTTTGGTTGCTCTTGCTGTTCGCGATTGGTGCTTTCGTCATGCGCGGTGCCGGGTGTACCTACAACGATATTGTCGATCGACAATTTGATGCGCAGGTCGAACGCACCCGTTCGCGCCCCATTCCGAGCGGGCAAGTGAGTGTTGCCCAAGCTTGGGCCTTCCTGGTGTTTCAATGCCTCATTGGGCTCGCCGTTCTTCTGGTCCTCTCACCCTATGCCATTGGGCTTGGCATTGTTTCTCTCGGCCTCATTGCGGTTTATCCTTTCATGAAGCGATTTACCTATTGGCCGCAGATATGGCTTGGACTGACATTTAACTGGGGTGTGCTCATGGGATGGGCCGCCGTTTACAACGGCCTCAATTTCCCACCAATTTTTATGTATCTGGCCGGACTGTTTTGGACGCTTGGCTACGACACAATATATGCTCATCAGGACAAAGAAGATGATCTTATGATCGGGGTGAAATCGAGCGCCCTTAAACTCGGAGAACAAACAAGGCCTTGGCTGGCGTCGTTCTACACAATGACGGTGATTTTCTTGGGATTTGCAGGTTTGACGGCGGGGCTTGGTATTTTATTTTTCGCTGGACTGGCTTTGGCTATCGCCCATCTCATTCAGCAAATAAGAACCGTTGATATCGACAGTCCCGAGATCTGCCTTTCAGTCTTCAAATCAAACCGCGATTTTGGCGCTATCATTTTTGCGGCTATCCTTGCTGACATGATTTTGTAGAGTTTGCCCTCACACACCATTGGATAAGGAATTTGCTATGCCCGATGCTGCTCTTGCTCTTCTGCTCTTTGCTTCGTGGACACTATTTCTGTTAATGGCCGTCGTGACTGCGCGCATCATGGCCGTGATGACCGGAAAAAAGAAAGCCAATGAATTTCCTGGTGGCAAGCAACATGGGGGTGATCGTTATTGGCGGCTCAATCGCGCACACGCCAATTGTCTGGAATTTCTGCCGATTTTTGGGGTGGTTGTTTTGGCGGCGCTGATGACCGATGCCTATTACGGTCTGTTTGGCACGTTGGCTTTGGTGATCATACCGGCACGCATCGTTCAATCATGCATTCAAATCATGTCCGGGTCGTCGCTTGCAGTGAATTTGAGAGCCACAGCCTTTTTTGTGCAGATCATTGCGGTGATATGGATGATCTATTTGATTTTGTCGCAAAACGGCATGATTTAGCCAATATGCGATGATCATAAACTGACTTTATGTCAGTTTGGATTTGTTGTATGCTCCAGGCCAAACGTGAGGAAACATTTTGAGTTCTGCAACCAAATATCTAACACCGGAACAAGCTGCTGAGGTTTGTGAGCGGTCGGATTTAAAAGCGGCCCTCTTGGTTGCCCATGCCTGGGCACTTGTCTTTGGGTCAATGGCGGTCTTTGCTATTTGGCCCAATGTCATCACTTTTTTGCTGGCAGTTGTTATCATTGGCGGCCGTCAGTTGGGCCTTGCTATTTTAATGCACGATGGCTCGCACGGTGTGTTGTTTAAGACACCCAAGTGGAATGCCTTCGTGACGCAATGGCTGTGCGCCTACCCCGTTTTCGCTGATACCTGGCCTTACCGGAAATACCACCTGGTTCATCACCGCTATACTCAGCAGGCAGAGGACCCAGACCTCGATCTTTCAGCACCTTTCCCAATCACCAAGGCAAGTTTTCAGAGAAAGGTCATTCGCGATATAACCGGCCAGACTGCGTTCAAACAGCGGCGCTCCCAAGTCCTCGCTGCTTTGGGGCCTGCTGACTGGTCTTATACGGAGCGAGAAAAACTTTTTCTATCAAAGCTCGGCGGCCCGCTTGTTGTAAACGCACTGTTGTTTGGTGGCCTCGCCGCATTTGGGCAATGGCATTTGTATTTTCTATTGTGGTTGTTGCCATTTGTTACTTGGCATCAATTGATTATCCGTATCCGCAACATTGCTGAGCATGCCGTCCTACCAGACAATGCTGACCCTTTGCGCAATGCCCGCACCACATTAGCCGGTCCCATATTGCGTACAATATTGGCGCCCTATTCTGTCAATTATCATGTTGAACATCACATGCTGATGTATGTGCCATGTTACAACTTGCCTAAGTTTCATCGCTATTTGAAAGAGAACGGTTGGCACGAAAAGATGGAGATTCAACCGGATTATTGGACTGTGTTGAAAATGGCCACGTCTAAATTGAGCGATGATGATGCTGACACCGATCAAAAGCGCAGTCGGTTCGTTGCAGGTATTGCACCGGTTGATTTCGCCCGCGATGGCTAGCATCAAAGACCCCGAAGAGTTCATTCGAACTAATACAGTTCTGCACGCGACACCTCTGGTGCCGGAGATTGAATTGCATGTGGCGTCGGAGATCGTTCCGATTTGGCAGCTCACGGAAGAAGAATTGCTCGAGAGCGGTCTTCCCCCACCGTTCTGGGCCTTTGCATGGGCTGGTGGACAGGCATTGGCGCGGTATATCTTAGATAATCCCGAGGTAGTGCGTGGAAAGCGTGTGCTGGATTTTGCGGCAGGATCAGGTCTCGTTGCAATCGCAGCAATGAAAGCAGGTGCTGCAAGCGTTCATGCAAATGATATCGATGCGTTTTCAATTGCTGCAGTGACGCTGAATGCCCAGGTCAACAATGTTTCTGTTTCGGTTTCGTCTGACAATCTCGTGGGAGCTGCCAACCAAAGGTGGGATGTGATTCTAGCGGGAGATATCTGTTACGAGCAACCGCTGGCGTCGCAGGTAGAGCAATGGTTGCGCGATCTCGCTCTTCAAGGGACAGAAGTTTATATTGGTGATCCTGGTCGCACATACTTGCCTAAATCCGGCTTGCTTGAACAAGCTGTCTATCAGGTCGAAACAACACGTGAGCTTGAGGACCTTGATGTTCGTCGCACGACGGTCTGGCATCTTGCAACCTAGCTACAATCCCGTTTGGAAGTGACTGTCCCTCGTTGTTCAGCTTGACCTCACGCAAGCCATCGCTACTTTGCAAGTGCAATAGAGCGGGACTTTGATATGGCTTATAAATCCCTACGTGAATTCATCTCAGCACTTGAGGCTGAAGGCGAGCTCATCAGGGTCGCGGAACCCGTTTCCACCGTCCTTGAAATGACCGAGATACAAACGCGCCTCCTGGCGGAAGGTGGTCCAGCTGTCCTTTTTGAAAACCCAGTTCTCGAGAACGGCAAAGCGTCACCGACACCGGTCTTGGTCAATCTTTTCGGAACCGTCAAACGCGTTGCCATGGCGGTTACGATGGGTGGAGAGAAACGCTCTCATGCAGCAGATCTACGCGAGGTTGGTGAATTGTTGGCCTTTCTGCGTCAGCCGGAACCACCGAGTAATCTAAAAGAAGCGTCGGCTATGTTGCCATTGGTCAATACCGTGATGGCGATGAAACCCAAAACCGTCACCAAGCTAATGGGGCCGGTTCCGGCACAAGAGATTGTTCTGACCGGGGATGACATTGATCTTTCAACCCTCCCCATCCAGACCTGCTGGCCCGGCGAACC
>JAJFIN010000206.1 GCA_021774955.1 Alphaproteobacteria bacterium
GAGGGGCGCATTAGCGCCGTCTCGAACCATGGGCCGCACACGCTGCGCCAATCCGGATCGACCGGCCACCAAAACTTGTGCGCAAACGACTTCTTGAGGCCCTTAGCCGTTCAACATCTCAGCCAAGGTCGACCCCAAAGCTGAAGGCGACGCAGCGACCTTAATACCTGCCGAATTCATCGCATCGATCTTGGCTTCAGCTGTGCCTTGACCGCCAGAAATGATCGCACCCGCGTGCCCCATCCGGCGTCCTGGAGGCGCGGTAACACCTGCAATAAACCCAACCATCGGTTTTTTCACTTTTGATTGTTTGATAAACTCAGCCGCTTCTTCTTCGGCCGTGCCCCCGATCTCGCCAATCATGACAATCGATTCAGTTTTAGGATCGCCCAGAAACAGATCGAGGCAATCGATAAAGTTCGTCCCATTGACCGGATCGCCACCAATACCGATACAAGTTGATTGGCCTAAATTCACAGCGGTCGTTTGCGCCACCGCTTCGTATGTCAGCGTGCCTGATCTTGAAACAATGCCAACCGATCCACTTTGATGAATATGGCCAGGCATGATCCCGATCTTGCATTCATCGGGCGTGATAACGCCTGGGCAATTAGGACCGACCAAACGTGTTTTGGAACCGGTCAGAGCACGCTTTACTTTGACCATATCCAGAACCGGAATACCCTCGGTGATGCACACGGCCAAATCAATCTCGGCTTCAATCGCTTCGACAATGGCATCGGCGGCAAACGGTGGCGGCACATAAATCACGCTGGCTGTCGAGCCGGTTTTTTCGACCGCATCAGAAACCGTGTCAAACACCGGCAGGCCGAGATGCTCACTGCCGCCCTTACCAGGACTGACACCGCCAACCATTTTAGTGCCATAGGCAATCGCTTGCTCAGAATGGAATGTGCCCTGGTTGCCGGTGAAACCTTGGCAAATGACTTTAGTATTTTTATCGACGAGGACCGCCATTATTTTGCCTCCTTCACAGCTTGAACAACTTTCTCAGCTGCATCCGCAAGGTCATTGGCTGGGATGATCGCCAGTCCAGATTTCGACATGATCTCTTTGCCAAGGTCAACATTGGTGCCTTCAAGGCGCACAACCAGCGGCACCGAGAGCTTCAACTCTTTGACCGCGGCCACAACCCCTTCAGCAATAATATCGCAGCGCATGATGCCACCGAAAATATTGACCAAGATGCCTTTGACATTGTCATCAGAGAGGATGATTTTAAACGCTTCGGTGACCCGTTCTTTGGTCGCGCCGCCACCCACATCCAAGAAGTTGGCGGGCTCCGATCCGTAAAGCTTGATGATGTCCATGGTCGCCATGGCCAGGCCGGCGCCATTGACCATGCAGCCGATCTCGCCATCCAGCTTGACGTAGCTCAGCTCGTGTTTGGAGGCTTCAACTTCCATCGGATCTTCTTCAGTGAGATCGCGCAACTCCATGACATCGTTATGGCGGTAAAGGGCGTTGGAATCGAAATTGACTTTAGCGTCCAAGCAAACAAGGTCGCCGCCCTCCGTGACGACCAGCGGATTGATCTCAAGCATGCTCATGTCTTTTTCAACAAAGGCTTTGTAAAGCGACTGTACAAGTTGCACGCCCTGCTTGACTTGCGCCCCTTCAAGACCGAGCGCATAAGCGATCTGACGGCCATGGCATGGCATGATGCCGGTTGCCGGATCGACCATCAGTGTCAGGATTTTCTCAGGTGTTTTGGCAGCCACCTCTTCAATGTCCATGCCGCCTTCGGTGGAGACAATAAAAGCAATGCGCGAGGTCGCACGGTCAACGAGGCAGGAGAGATAAAGTTCACGCGCAATGGCCGAGCCGTCTTCGATATAGACCCGGTGCACTTCTTTTCCGACCGGGCCCGTTTGATGCGTGACCAAAGTCATGCCCAGCATACGGTCGGCTTCTTGGCGCACGTCGTCGATCGATTTCACCACCTTGACGCCGCCGCCTTTGCCACGACCGCCGGCATGGATCTGCGCTTTAACGACATAGACCGGACCGGGCAGCGCATTGGCTGCCGCAACGGCTTCATCGGCTGTGAAGGCAACGCCGCCATTGGGCACCGCGACGCCGTAATCTCTCAACACGGCTTTCGCCTGGTATTCGTGAATGTTCATTGATCTCTGACCGTTTGGAAAAGGTAAGCGTGAAGGATAGCCGGAAGGGGTTAGCGATTTGTGTTTATAGACTGACATTCCGGCGCGCAACACTTTGGCCAGAATTAGTAAGCGTTCTTTGAAATCAAAAGTCAGTGATCACGCCAAGCTGGAATCGATTTCTTTACACGCCGCCACCAAGCCTTTGACCGCATCGACCGAATTGTCGAACATCTTTTGCTCGTCCGGATTGAGTTCAATCTCGACGATGCGCTCGACGCCATCGGCCCCGATAATGACCGGAACCCCGACGTAAAGATCGTCTTGGCCAAACTGATTTTTCAAATGCGCCGCCGCCGTCACCAACAGCTTTTTATCTTTCAGATAGGCTTCGGCCATCTGGATCGCTGATGTCGCCGGCGCGTAATAGGCCGAGCCGGTTTTCAACAGACCCACAATTTCCGCCCCGCCATCGCGCGTGCGCTGGATAATCTCATCGAGCCGGGCTTGCGTCGTCCAACCCATTTTGACGAGGTCGGGCAGCGGGATGCCCGCCACCGTCGAGTAGCGCGCCAGCGGCACCATCGTATCGCCGTGGCCGCCGAGCACGAAGGTCGTGACATTTTCGACCGAAACCTTGAACTCGTCAGCCAAAAAGTGGCGGAACCGCGACGAATCCAGGATGCCCGCCATGCCCACGACTTTGTTATGGGCGAGGCCTGAAAATTCCCGCAGCGCCCAAACCATGGCGTCGAGCGGATTGGTGATGCAGATGACGAAGGCGTCGGGCGCATGGGCCTTGATGCCCTCGCCCACGGCTTTCATGACTTTCAGATTGATGCCCAGAAGATCGTCGCGGCTCATGCCCGGTTTGCGCGGCACGCCGGCGGTGACGATACAGACATCGGCGCCCGCGAGATCGGCATAATCTTGGGTGCCGGAAAGGGTGGCGTTAAATCCTTCGACCGGCGCCGATTGAGAAATGTCGAGCGCCTTGCCTTCGGGCAATCCTTCGGCGATGTCGAACAGCACCACGTCGCCCATTTCTTTAAGCGATGCAAGGTGGGCGAGAGTGCCGCCGATCATGCCGGAACCGATGAGGGCGATTTTGTTTCGAGCCATGAGGTCTTCCCCTGTTTTTACAGCGTTGGAACAGCGTAAGTCAGGCAGAAGTGCTGACCTAATTTTGGGTGCGATTCGGGTGGATGAATCTGGTCCCTGACTAGCGCTTTCAGGCCGCTCTCGCAAGGCTCAGCTTAAAGAAGTTTGCGGAAAGTTTAAGCAGATCACAATCTGGATAAGTATTCTTCCGACTGCATTTCGATCAGCCGCGACACGGTGCGGGCAAATTCAAACGACCCATCGCCGGCCGGATAGAGATCCTCGGGCGCGACTTCAGCCGAGGCAATCAGCCGCCGCCGGTTCTCGTACAGCGCATCGATCAGCGTCACCAACCGCTTGGCCTCATTGCGGTTGTCGACGCTCATCTGTGGAATGTCGGCAACAATCAGCGTATGAAACTTCTCGGCAATGGCCAGATAGTCCGCCGCGCCCAAAGGCTGACCGCACAGATCGGCAAAGGCAAACCGCGCCACCCCGCGCGCCTGCTCGGGCACAGTGACCTGCCGCCCTTTAACCTCAATCTCAAGCGGCGCGCCCCGCGCCTGATCGGTCAACGTCTCAAACGCCGCATCGAGCGCCCGCCCATGCGCCTTCGTCAAGGGATGATAATAAACCTGCATGCCTTTGATCCGGTCAAGCCGATAATCGGTCATGCTGTCCAGATGATGGACATCCATCTTGTCTTTAATCAGTGTAATGAACGGTACGAACAATTGGCGATTGAGCCCATCTTCATAAAGCGCGTCCGGTCGCCGATTGGACGTCGCGACCACCACCACGCCAAACGAAAACAACGCTTCAAACAGCCGCCCTAGTATCATCGCATCGGCCACGTCATTGACTTGAAACTCATCGAAACAGAGGAGCACCGCCTCATTGGCAATGCCGCGCGCCACCGGTTGGATCGGATCGTCGCCGGCGTCTTTGACAAAGTGCGGCTGCTTGGCGCGGTCCCTGGGCGACAATTGACGCCATTGAAAAATCGCGTCGTGGACCTCGAGCATGAAGGCATGAAAATGCACCCGGCGTTTTTTGCGCAGTGACACGACATCGAAAAACAGATCCATCAACATCGATTTGCCGCGGCCCACGTCGCCGTAAATATAAAGCCCCTCGGGCTCCGGCTCGGCGCGCCCAAACAAACGCCGCTTCTTGTCCGGCCGATAGCCTTTCAAGCGATGGCTCAACAGCTCGAGCTTCTCGACCGCCAACTCTTGGGCCGCGTCTTGGCGCACTTCGCCTGCGCGCACCAAATCGCGATATTTGCTGATAACACTCATGAGACGATGACAGCCGTTTCCCCACCCGTGAAAAACACATTCTAGCACGACGAGCGTTAGAACAAAGTGAAGGGGGTTGGCAATAAGGGCAACGCTTCTATTTATGGCAGTGGGGAAACGGCTGCGACCGCAGCCCGGCGCTTATGCGCCGCCCCAAAAAACGTAAACTGCGGAGCCGCGTGCGCAAGCACGCTGGCGTGAGCGAAAAAAGACCCGATCGGCGAATCCAGAGAAACCCGCACTGGACTCGCCGGTTAAACCGGCGAGTGACGAAGGTGGGTTTGGTGTATGCGCGCCCCTCATTTGTCATTCCGCGGCTTGACCGCGGAATCCACGGGAGGTTACGATTCAGATGGATCCCACAAAGAGTCTTCTGCCAAGCTGCGGCATGACAATTGTTAGGTGGAATAATAATGACAACCCTCACCATCCCCGCTCAATATAACGGCCCGCCGGACATGGCCAATGGCGGCTATCTTTGCGGGACGATCGCCGCACACTTTGACGGAGCGATTGAAGTGACCTTGCGCGCCCCAACGCCATTGGAGCGTCCCCTCACTCTCATCAAAAGCGATGAAACCCACGCCGAACTTTTTCACCAAGACACCAAGCTTGCCGATATCCGCACGACATCGCTCGCCCTCGACCCGCCGGCACCGCCCCGTTTTGAAGACGCGTTAAAGATTTCGCGTGCCTATTACCAAGAGACTGAACATCCCGTGGCCAATTGCTTTGTATGCGGACCAAACCGCAAGCAAGATGGCTTGCGTGTTCACGCCTGGCCGGTGAGTAAAGATCTCGCCACCGCCCCTTGGGCGCCGGATGAAAAATTCGCACGCGCCGATGGCACCATCGACCCAGCCTTCATCTGGGCCGCGCTCGATTGCCCCGGCGCCACCGCCGTCGAGGCCGAAGAGGTCAACAAAAAAGGTGGGTTGATGCTCTTAGGCAAGCTCGCCGGGGAGGTGACCGGCACCCTGCGCGCCAGAGAAAAATGCACCGTCATCGCCTGGCCCTTAGGCCATGACGGCCGCAAGCATTATGCCGGCACGGCGGTGTTTAACGAGGGTGGTGGGTGTGTCGGCAAGGCAAGGGCGACGTGGATTGAGTTGAAGTAGGAGCGTGCCGCCCATGGTTCGAGACACGCCCTTCGGGCGCCCTCACCATGACGCTTCTATTTAAAGCACGTCAAGGTGAGGGCGTTTCTATTTAAATCAACGTCACCCTGAGGAAGGGCCCCCGATCAAGCCGGGGATAAACTCCACCCTGTCTCGAAGGGTCGGCCTGACGCACCACCCCCCTCAATTGTCATTCCGCGGCTTGACCCACTGTTGTCCGGTTTAGATTTGATGGACAAGGTGCATGGCTTGGATTCAACTGGTTTTGCAAAGAATCAACTGAATCGAGACTCCGATTGGAGACAAGCCATGCGCTATCAAGC
>JAJFIN010000207.1 GCA_021774955.1 Alphaproteobacteria bacterium
CAGCTAAAGATCTTTTACTATTTAAGCATGTGGATTTTAGTCTTCGAAATTCGCCGCTCGCTTTTCAAGGTTCGACATCACGGCTTCAATCTGGTTGGGGCTTCCGCCCAATTTATCTTGTTCCAAAGATTCAGCCATCAATCCCTTTTGTACATCCAAATAGGTGGCGTTATTCAATAGTCGTTTTGCCGCTCTCACGGCGTCGGGATTGCGCCCTACGATTTCATGAGCGGTTTCGAGAGCAGCACTCCTCGGATCATCGTGGAGCTTCGTCGCAAAGCCATATTCGAACGCCTCAGTGCCGGAAAAAATTCGCCCCGTATAGGTCAGCTCACGGACAATATCTTCCCGCGCGAGATGATGCATAAGTTGGGTTCCGGCCATATCGGGAACGAGTCCCCACTTTATTTCCATGATGCTAAGTTTTGTGTCCGGCGCGACATAGCGAATGTCTGAACCCAGCATCACTTGAAAGCCGCCGCCAAGGGCAAAGCCATGGACGGCCGCGATAACCGGTACTGGAACTTCGCGCCAAACATAGGCGGCATATTGCGGTGTATTGGAAATCCCATGGGTGCGTTTTTCGAGCCGCCCCACCGGCACGGCTTCATCCGGGTTTGGTTCTTTAGGTTTTTCGGTCATGGCCCCAAAGCGGCTTTGGTCAAGACCTGCGCAGAAAGCCCGACCTTCGCCTGAAAGAACCACGGCTCTCACGCCACGTTCTTCTTTCAGGCGCAGTCCCGTGGCAATCAAGGCTTCAAACATCTTGTCATCTAGGGCGTTCATTTTGTCGGTCCGCACCAACCTCACGTCAGCGACACCATTTTCTATGTTCAAGGAAATCCGGTCTTCCATGGGGTTTCTCGCTTTTTGTTATTGTTTGATTTTGGTATAATTTTTTTTGTGCACACCAAATTTAGCAGAGCTTACACGCTCATGATACCCTTCGATGCGTGGTGCGTCTCGGGAGTTCAAAGTATCAATGGGCTCTGACCCACAGCTGTCCCACTTAGCTCTCTTGAACATCATCCTGAGAAACGAATATAGCGAGTGCCCCGAAAAGCGGCGTCCAAGTCATTGATTTTCCTCGTACTGGAGACTTTTGCACGGGTTGCTGGACACTTCGAGACGGGCGCGAAAACGCGCCCTCCTCAGTGTAACGGTAAAGGGAACGTCGTCCTGAGGAGCGAGCGTCAGCGAGTGTCTCGAAGGGCAGGCAACCCATGCAAAAGTCTCCGTACAGAGAAGGTCTGTCGCGGCAGACCGTCTTGAAGCACGAGGAAATTTCTTTGTTCACGATTTCAAGTCTCAAATTGTAAAATCACCATGATCCGTAACCTACACGAGGGTTATCTAATGGTTGCAACGTTCTAACTGGGACAGCAGCGTGTCTGACCCCATTGATTTATTTTCTTCCTCTCTACAATACTTCGTCATTGCGAGGAGCGCTGGCGCGACGCGGCAATCCATAATGAAGCCCTGGGGCAGCCCTCAGAACGTGGCACTCTGGATTGCCACGCCGCCCGTTGGGCGGCTCGCAATGACGGCATGAGAGTGAAGAGCGCGGCTGTGCCCCCGCTTTCCTTCTCAACCATGGTAGCCCTTCGGGTGGTTGAGAAGGAAAGCGGAACGTATGCGGAGTACCAAAAATAACTGGGACAGCAATGCGTGTGACCCCATCGAAGCAAGGTTGATTTTTTCTGGCTGACTTTGATTCATTGGTCAGCTTCCTTTCTTCGAATAAGTACAAGGTCCGGATTACCGTCGTGAGTGAAGCGTACGACTTTCCGCTTCGTAAGCTTAGGCCCGTCTGTGACCCAAACGATTTCGTGCGTTGCGTTGGGCGCTTCAGTCCTTGCAAAAAGTTTGCCTGGCGCAGACCACGAATAGGCCTCAGCATTCTCGCCATCGATAATGCCCATGGCGACAAGCTGCTTTGTGTCCTGGGTGCCAGGGTCGATAGGCTCACCTTTCTTCATCTTTGCGAGGGCAGCGAGGTCTTTTATGACCTGATAGGCAAACTCAATCGGCATCAGCGCACCTCAAATCAATGGCGAAATCAACGGGGTCAGACTCCATTGATTTCGCCATGACGCCTAGATTCCATTAGCAAGTGCACCAATCTAGCAGAGCTTACCTGCTCACGATACCCTTAGACGTAACACGCGTCCTGAAGTCGCGAATATTGGTACTTCCAACAAATTCTGTGAGTTCAGCCCCGGACCGACTTAAAACAAACCCCTGGGAGCTTGGCAAAAGAACGCACGAGGTTTGTCCGATGAACATGAACGAGATTGAGTATTTAAAAGCAGGCGCGGACATTCCTGAGACCACGGCCAGTCTCCTCACCAGTTCATCGAAATATCTCAACAGTGCGAAGCTGCGCGAAGTGATCGCTTTGGAGGCATTGCGAAAAAACGGCAAAGATTTGCCGCCGGCCTATCTCGTGCCCGACGCCATGATAGCGTTTGCTGAGCTGATGGATTTGGGGAAAGTTTCGGCCTTGATCGAACAAGAGCGCGCCAGCAATCCCGTTTTCAAATCTTGGTTGGACGAGCGCTTTGTCTCATCATTCACTGTTGAGGATCTCAAAGATTATAAGCCCGGATCGCTCGGCAATGTCATGTATGAGTTTCATCGGGAGACCGGATTTGCCAATGACTTCATGTTTGGTGGCGACCCTGAAGATGACTACACTTATTACCTGAAGCGCCGCATTCAGGTTCATGACATCGAGCACAAAGTGACGGGCTTTGATGCCGACCCGGCCGGTGAAAATGCTTTGACCATGGCGATGGTCTCTAATGCCTATGCGCGTCTGGGTACCGAACTCGCCCATGAGCTCACGCGCTTTAACATGTACCTCATCTCAACGAGCCAAATGAAAACGGCCCTTCACTATCCCAAAATGATGCCGGTGTTTCTGGAATCGTTAAAGCGCGGCATTGTGTTGGGTGAGACCTGCAAACCCCTCTACGCGGTCAAATACGAAGATTATCTGGAGTGTCAGCTACCAGAGATCCGCGAGGAATTAGGCATCACCGACCCGCCTGCACCCGGTGAATGGGCCTGGACCTCAGAGGCTTGGTCCGGGTGAGCGCAAGTAAGTTTCATGCTTCGTCTGCCAATCCTTAGAGCGTAAAAAAGCTTCGGCAAATAAGCCTTTTAACCTGAGTAGAAAAGTCCCGGGAAGTGCGCTATGCGTTAGCCGAGAAGGGGGCGATTCGCTCGCACCTACAAAAGCGCAGAACGCCAAGGCGTTTCGAAATACAAAATAGGATTAGATGGATGGCTGCTGAACTCATCACGATTTTTGGAGGTTCTGGATTTATCGGCCGCCATCTTGTGCGCCTGCTGGCCCGCCAGGGTTATCGACTGCGCGTGGCTGTGCGCAATCCCAACACCGCCCACTTCCTGCGGCCGATGGGCGATGTTGGCCAGATCCAAATTGTTCAAACAAATATTCGCGATGAGAATTCCGTTAGCGCGGCGCTTGAGGGCGCCGACGCCGTGATCAATCTGGTTGGTATTCTTTCTGAGACCGGCAAACAGAAGTTCGACGCCGTCCATGCAGTGGCGCCGGCAAACCTTGCGCGGCTTGTCGCAGCACGCGGTATCGACCGTTTTGTTCACCTGTCATCTCTGGGCGCAGATCCGAAAGCGACCAGCAAATATGCCGCCTCGAAAGGGCGCGGCGATCAGGCCGTTCAAGAGGCCTGTCCTAAGGCGGTGATCTTGCGACCCTCAATTATCTTTGGTCCGGAAGATGGCTTCTTCAATCGCTTTGCCGCGCTCGCCCGCTATTCTTTTATCCTTCCACTGTTTGGCGGTGGGGACACAAAGTACCAGCCGATCTTTGTTGGCGATGTCGCCAAGGCGGTGATGGCAGCCTTGACCGACCCGTCGGCGCGCGGAAACATCTATGAGCTTGGCGGGCCGCACATCTATACGTTCCAAGAGCTGATGGGTTTCATTTTGGATGTGACAGAACGCAAGCGCTTTTTGCTGCCTTTGCCGGTCGGTCTCGCGAAATTCATATCGGTCTTTACCGGCATGCTGCCCAAGCCGCTGCTGACCTGGGACCAGGTCAAGCTGCTCCAGGCAGATAATATTGTCGGAGCGGAAGACGCCCACACAATTTCAGATTTAGGACTTGAAGACTTGACCTCAATTGAGATCAATGTGCCGACCTATCTTTATCGATTCCGTCGCTATGGCCAATACGAGGTTAGCGACATCGGTTGATCTAAAGTGTTTCCAGGAAAAGCATGCCCCAGCGAAGGCAGGGGTGGAAGCCGGTTTTCCGTCCGGAACCGAAGGACCGCGCAAGCGAAACACGGAAGGCAACAACTTAGGGTCGGATTTTGATTCCATCAAAATCGTAAAGACCCTAGCCTAGGCGTACAGATAAACCAAAAGCCCAGCACCGAGTGCCAGGCGGTAAAGAACGAACGGTGTCAAACTCATCCGTTCCAAGAGTTTTAAGAAAAACCAAATTGACACAAAAGCGGACGCAAACGATAAGCCGATGGCGAGGCCGGCATCTTGCCAAGCAATCGGAGCATCCTCGCTCATCAGGTCGAGTCCAGCGAGAAGGCCAAAGGCCGCGATCGTGGGGATCGACAACAACATCGAAAACCGCGCCGCTTCGCGTCGGTTCATGTGCAGAAAACGACCGGCCGTCACCGTGATGCCAGAACGGCTGGTGCCGGGTATTAACGCCAACACCTGAGCCAGACCAATCAGGATTACATCCTTCAAGGTGAGGTGCTCCACGCGCCGCTCCATGCGTCCCATCCGGTCGGCAAAATACAGGACGATGCCAAAGATAATGGTGGCCCAAGCAATGACTTCGGCATTGCGCAACAGGTCCACCAAACCGCTCACATAAAGCGCGCCCCCGATGAACACCGTCGGCAGCGTGGCAATGATCAAGAAAAAGAGCAACCGCGCTGGCCCCTCTGTCGAGCCTTTGAGGAGATGCGGCACACCGGCCACCAGCTCCACGACTTCGTGCCTAAAATAAGCCATGACGGCAAACAATGAGCCAACATGAACCGCGACATCCATTAGCGCCCCTTGGTCCTCAAGCTCGGTCAATTCGGGCAGCAAGATCAAATGAGCCGACGATGAAATCGGCAGAAATTCGGTCAGGCCCTGTATCAGGGCGAGCAAGATAATCTGTTCTATCGGCATGAAGGGCTCTGTGTGGTGGGAAAACACAATCGACCAATAGTGCTGTAGCTCATGTATTGCGCGCCTGCCAGCCCTAACAGCAGTGAATATAGGACCGAATCGGAACTAATTTACGAATGAATATGGTAAAATAGGGCAGGACCGGCCCTGGTTTGCGGGTTATTGGTCTGATTAAAAGTCATGTATATTGACCTAATTGGTGAATTCCACTGGATTCCTGCGGCCATGTTGCGTATAGATGTTGAAGAAATCGCCGTAGGACCGAGTTCGTCTTGCGGCACGCCAAGGATGCGTCGCCATTTTGTGACCCTTGGAACCAAGCAAAAGTAAAAACAGTAAGAAGCGTTACAGCGCCGCGGAGACCTATGCCCAACGACATGCTGACATTCACGCATATCAATCGAGAGATGCCCGAAAAGCGCGACGGCACCGAACGCCGGTCAGATTTCCATGAAATCTATGCTGAATACATCGATGCCAAGGCCCAGGAGCAGGCCAGTCGGTGCTCTCAATGCGGCATCCCGTTTTGCCAAGTTCATTGCCCGCTGCAAAACAACATTCCCGATTGGCTTATGCTGGCGGCCAAAGGGCGTTTGGAAGAAGCCTATGCGATCAGCACGGCGACCAATAATATGCCCGAGATTTGCGGCCGTATCTGTCCGCAGGACCGCCTGTGTGAAGGCAATTGCACGATTGAACAATCAGGCCACGGAACGGTTACGATCGGTGCGGTTGAAAAATACATCACCGACACGGCTTGGGAAAAGGGTTGGGTAAAACCCTTTGCTCCAGCAGTCGAATTGGAAGCTTCGATTGGTATCATCGGGGCCGGTCCGGCGGGACTTGCTGCTGCCGAAGAATTGCGCAAGCTCGGCTATCAAGTCCACATCTATGATCGATACGACCGCGTCGGTGGGTTGTTGATCTACGGCATCCCCAATTTCAAACTAGAAAAAGATGTCGTCGAACGACGCACGAAACGCTTGATAGATTCGGGCGTCATCTTCCATCTGAATTTTGAAGTCGGGCGCGACGCCTCATTAGAAGACCTATGCGCTAAACATCAAGCCGTGTTGATTGCCACCGGTGTTTACAAGGCGCGCGACCTGTCGATCCCAGAGCCGGTCATTGATGGGATTTATCCCGCGATGGACTATCTCACCGCGTCCAATCGAAATGGATTGGGCGATGCTGTCCCAGATTTCGACAACGGGAAACTGAACGCAAAAGATAAGAATGTTGTTGTCGTTGGCGGCGGCGATACGGCGATGGATTGCGTGCGCACCGCGATCCGCCAAGGCGCTGCTTCAGTTAAATGCCTTTATCGGCGCGACAAAGAGAATATGCCGGGCAGCGTGCGCGAAGTTGAAAATGCCGAGGAAGAAGGCGTCGAGTTTGTTTGGCTCTCCGGCCCCAAAGCGATTCTAGGTGACACGCGAGTGACCAAAGTAAAGGCCATTCGCATGCGCCTCGGCATGCCGGATTCAAGCGGTCGTCGGGTCCCTGAAGAGATCGGCGGTTCCGAATTTTCACTTGATGCCGACATCGTCATCAAGGCGTTGGGTTTTGATCCCGAAGATGTTCCAACTCTGTTTGGCGCCGACGAGCTTGCCGTTTCCAGATGGGGTACAATCCGCACCGACTTCCAAACGTCGATGACCAATTTGGATGGGGTCTTTGCCGCCGGTGATATTGTCCGTGGCGCATCGCTTGTTGTTTGGAGCATTCGCGACGGCCGTGATTCTGCCGCGGCAATCGACCTCTACGTTAAGGCTCAGAAATCGAACGCCGAACCGGTCGTCAACCTCCAAGCCGTCGCCGCGTCGTAGAGCGACCGAACAAAGATACTAATTTGGACATGACTATGAATGATAAAAAAAATGACGCAGAGGCAATAGTTCGCCGCTACCAGGAAAATAAGACCCTCCTGGAGAAGGCCCATGTCTATGACCCATCGCAAGAACATGACGCGTGTGGCGTCGGTCTTGTTGCCTCAATCGATGGCATTCCCAAAAGGTCTGTCGTTGAAGCAGGCATTGGCGCGCTAAAGGCCGTATGGCATAGAGGGGCTGTCGATGCCGATGGCAAAACCGGCGACGGCGCTGGTATCCATCTTCAAATTCCTCAAGATTTTTTTGGCGAGCATGTCTCTGCCACCGGCCATGAGCTTCGCGATGCGCCTATGGGTATCGGCATGATCTTCCTGCCGCGCACCGATTATACAGCGCAGGAGGCTTGCCGGACAATTGTCGAGACCGAGATCGTGAAACTGGGTTATTACATTTATGGTTGGCGCCAAGTCCCCGTTGACATTCAGGTCATCGGCGCGAAAGCTAATGTGACCCGCCCGGAAATTGAGCAGATCATGTTTACGACCATGCGGGATCTGACAAAAGAGCAAATGGAGCGTGAACTCTATATCATCCGCCGTCGGATCGAAAAGCATGTTCTAAAGTCAAACATCAATGACTTCTATATTTGTTCTCTATCTTGCCGTTCAATCATCTACAAAGGCATGTTCCTAGCTGAACACATCGATAGCTTTTATCCTGATCTGACAGATCCGCGATTTACCTCTGCCTTCGCCATTTATCATCAACGTTATTCAACTAATACTTTCCCCACATGGCGTCTGGCACAGCCATTTCGGATGCTGGCCCACAACGGCGAAATCAATACGCTCAAAGGAAACGTCAATTGGATGAAGAGCCACGAGATTAGAATGGTCTCGCAAGCCTTTGGCGACAATGCCGATCAGATCAAACCGATTGTTCAGCCCGGCAGTTCAGATTCAGCGGCGCTAGATGGGGTCTTTGAAGTTCTGGTGCGAGCCGGCCGCACCGCACCTATGGCGAAAACACTTCTGATCCCCGAAGCTTGGGCTCGGATTGCGACGTCAATGTCCGAACAGCGCCGCGCCATGTATGCCTATTGTAATTCGGTCATGGAACCATGGGACGGACCGGCCGCGATCGCCGCCACCGATGGCCGTTGGGTGGTGGCGGGTCTAGATCGCAATGGTCTGCGTCCCATGCGTTATACCAGGACTGATGATGGACTTTTAGTCGTCGGTTCCGAGACAGGCATGGTCACGCTCGATGAAACCAGCATCGTTCAAAAAGGTCGGCTCGGACCGGGGCAGATGATTGCCGTTGATCTCGAGCAAGGTAAGTTTTATCGCGACGGCGACATCAAAGACAAATTAGCCGGCGAACACCCATTTGAAGAATGGTGCGAGAATATAAAGGATTTGGATGGCGCGGTACGACCCGGTCCAGAGCCACGATTGTTTGAAAAAGATGAACTACGTCGTCGCCAACTTGCCGCGGGTTTTACCATTGAGGATTTGGAAATAATCCTTCAACCGATGATCGATGATGCCAAAGAGGCCATCGGATCAATGGGCGATGACACACCGCTTGCTGTATTGTCCGATCAATACCGTCCGCTTTCGCATTTCTTCCGGCAGAATTTCAGCCAAGTTACCAACCCCCCAATTGATCCGTTACGCGAATACCGCGTGATGAGTTTGAAAACCCGGTTTGGCAATTTAGGAAATGTTCTCGAAGAAGATAGCTCGCAAACCGATGTTTATACCCTCAGCAGCCCGATTTTATCGAATGGCATGTGGGATCGGTTGAAAGAGGCGTTTGGCGGGGATTATTGTGAGATTGATTGCACCTTTGAGGTAGAAGCCGCCAAAGAGCGTGATGGCCTGTGTCTCAAATACGAGATTGACCGTATTCAATCCGAAGCAGAGGACGCCGTGCGACGCGGCTGTGGCCACATATTTTTGAGCGACGAAAAAATGTCGGCAACGCGGGCTCCAATCCCAATCATCTTAGCGGTCTCAGGCATTCATAATTATTTAGTTGCTAGAGGATTGAGAACGTTTACCTCCCTTAATGTTCGTGCATCCGAATGTCTCGATACGCATTATTTTGCTGTACTCATTGGTTTGGGTGCAACAACAGTAAATCCTTATCTAGCGCAAGAATCGATTGCAGACCGGCAACAGCGGGGCTTGTGCGGAGACCGGTCGTTAAGCAACTCTGTTGAGCAATATATTAAAGCCATCGACCAGGGCTTGCTCAAAATCATGTCAAAAATGGGGATCTCGGTTGTCAGCTCTTATCGCAGCGGCGCCAATTTTGAAGCCCTGGGATTGTCCAGGGCGATGGTTGCAGAATATTTCCCCGGCGTGCCCAGTCGTATTTCCGGCATTGGTTTGGCTGGCATTGAGCAAAAT
>JAJFIN010000208.1 GCA_021774955.1 Alphaproteobacteria bacterium
GGGGGTCTATCAGGAGATTGAAGAACCGCGTGCTTTGTTGGGGTATGATATCGATGGTGTTGTCTGCAAAGTTGATCGCCTTGATTTGCAGGAGAGATTGGGATTTGTCTCTCGTTCACCGCGGTGGGCCATCGCGCTCAAATTTCCTCCTGAGCAAGCAACCACAATATTAGAAGATATCGATATTCAGGTAGGTCGGACCGGCGCATTGACCCCTGTGGCGAAACTCCATGCCGTTACAGTTGGTGGTGTCGTTGTATCGAATGCGACCCTTCACAATGAAGATGAAATCAAACGTAAGGACCTGCACATAGGCGACACGGTTATCGTTCAACGTGCCGGTGATGTTATTCCCCAGGTCGTAAAAGCTCTCAAAGAAAAACGTACGAAGGCTTCGAAACCATTTGTATTTCCGAAAATCTGCCCGGCCTGCGGTAGCCATGCGGTGCGTGAGGTCAACGCAAAAACCGGAAAAGAAGACGTGGTGGCGCGCTGTACTGGAGGGCTCATTTGCCCGGCTCAAGCTGTCGAACGTCTTAAGCATTTTGTTTCGCGCGACGCCTTTGATATAGAAGGTCTCGGCATGAAGCAGATTGAGGCCTTCTATTTAGCGGAAGATATTCTGCAGCCTGCAGATATTTTTACGCTCGGACAACGGGACGAAAAGAGTTTGACCCCGATCCGAAACCGCGAGGGATGGGGATCTACTTCAGCGAAAAATCTGTTTGAAGCCATAGAAGACCGGCGTGCTATCAAATTGGACCGCTTTATTTTCGCTCTTGGCATTCGCCACATCGGTCAAACGACCGCGCGTCTCCTCGCCCGCGTGTATGGCGACGCGCAAGCGTTTATTGATGCAATGGGCGATGCGCGGGACAAAGAAAGCGCCGCCTATTCTGAACTTCTAGCTATTGATGGTATTGGTGAAACGGTAGCAGATACGCTTGTCGATTTTTTTGACGAACCTCACAATCAGGAAGCCGTTGAGGCTCTCTGTTCTCAATTGAAGATACTACCTTTGGATAAGGTCGCCCAAACGAGTCCAGTGGCGGGCAAGACGGTCGTCTTCACCGGCAAACTGGAGCGCATGACGCGAACAGAAGCAAAGGTGCGTGCGGAATCTCTAGGCGCGAAGGTGGCTGGCTCTGTTTCTGCAAAAACCGATATTGTTGTTGCTGGTCCCGGTGCGGGCTCAAAACTTAAAAAAGCAGCAGAGCTAGATGTCGATGTCGTGACCGAAGATGAGTGGCTTGCCTTGATCAATGACTAGCTAGATTTCTTTTGTTGCTTGCGCCAGCCATTGGCGTGTCTGTTCATCGACAAGTGGTGATAGTTTTGCTTGGACGTTCTTGTGGTAAGCGTTGAGCCAGCGTTTTTCTTCATCCAATAGCAAAGACACCTCAACAAGATTGAGATCAATCGGAGCTAGGGTGATTGTTTCAAATCGATGCATGGGGCGATCCCCACCGATATCTACTGGGGCTGTTACGATCACCAAGTTTTCGATGCGGATGCCGTACTCACCTTCTTTGTAATAACCTGGTTCATTCGAGATAATCATGCCTTCTCTGAGCGCTGCCGCTATGCCACGCGGGCCCGGTGCAATCGCTTGAGGGCCTTCGTGAACGCCGAGATAGGAACCGACACCATGTCCGGTTCCATGATCAAAATTGAGACCAGCCTTCCACAAAGCAATGCGGGCGAGCACATCTAGTTGGCCACCGGCGGTTCCTTCGGGAAAACGCGCAGTCGCAATTGCGATGTGCCCCTTGAGCACATAGGTGAATCGATCTCGCATCTCCTTCGTCGGCGTGCCAATGGCAATTGTTCGGGTGATATCGGTTGTCCCGTCGCAATATTGACCACCTGAATCAACGAGGTAAATCGAATTGTTTTTAATGGGTAGATTGGACTTGGTTGTAACGGAATAATGAGGAAGTGCCGCGTTCGGCCCTGCTGCTGAGATGGTTTGGAAGCTCAAATCCTTCAATTCGTTCGTTTCTGTGCGGAAAGATTCAAGTTTCTTCGCAGCGCTAATTTCATCGAGAGTTTCATTGGGGCCTTCAACGGAGATCCAAGCAAGGAAGCGTGTAATTGCCGCACCATCGCGTAGATGGGCTTGCCGGGCACCTTCTTGTTCTACTTTGTTTTTACATGCTCTTGGGAGCACGCAAGGGTCGGACTTGAACTCAATCGCTGCCTCCCCTTCGTTCAAGCGATCGAGGACCCAGGCGGGCGAATTCTCAGGGTCAAGTTCTGTTGTCTTTTTGTCGTGGCCTAGAGCAATTAGGGCTTCGCCAAATTTATCTTCGGGCTGGACCGCTATGGCATTGCCAAAGTGGCGCTTCAGATCTTCGGTCAATTTTTCCGGATTGACGAAAAACTGTACCGAGCCATCGCTGAAGGCAATGGCGCGTGACAAGGGCAGCGGCGTGTGGGTAACATCTTGTCCACGAATATTGAGGAGCCAAGCAATCGATTCTGGCTTCGAAAGAACGACGGCTTCGCTTCCGCGGTGTTTCAAAATCTTGCCAATTTTCAATCTTTTTTCTTCCGAGGTACTGCCGGCATAATCAATGGCATGAGGTACGACGAGTGTAATTGGTTGTTCAGGTTGATTGTCCCAGCACGTATCGATTGGGTTTATTTTGCAGGGAACTAACGTCGCATTTACTTTCGCACATGCTTTTTGGAGGGCTTCCACTTGGCTAATGGTGTGCAGCCAAGGATCGTATCCAAACAGACTATCTTGGGCGAGGTTTTTTGCCAGCCAATCTAATGGTGGTTCTGTTGTAATGTGTTTGATTTCAAGAAGCGTTTCGTCGACTTGCTCACGGACCTGCACCGTATAGCGACCATCGACAAAAATGGCCGCTTTATCTCTCAGGACAATAGCGGTCCCAGCTGAGCCGGAAAATCCTGTGACCCAAGCGAGGCGCTCCCCGCAAGCGGGCAAATATTCATTTTGATATTCATCTGCGTGGGGAATATAAAACCCATCGAGATTTTGCTTGGCCAATTCTATTCGCAGTGGAGGGAGGTGCTCACGCGCCCAAGATTTATCAGTTTTAACATCAAAGGTCTGAAACATCTATTTGCCTTACTCTTGCTCGGGCCGCTTGGTATAGCGGTTCAACATTCATTGCTAACGTTTTAACACCAGTGTCATCCACTCCTCAAGCGGGACACGAAATTTAAGGCGGAAGCCTTGTGCTAAATATGCATTGAGGACCAACTGTTCTTGAGTAGCCAGTAGCCCGGATAGGACGACGGTGCCGCCAGGAGCTAATTGATGCTTCATATTCACGGCTAAGGCGACCAATGGCCTTGCTAGGATATTTGCTAAAATGAGATCATATGGATGTCTTGTCTCGATGGTTCGATGTCGAAATCCCTGGGCCGTGACGAATTCTATGCGCTGAGCAAGTGCGTTATCCTTAGCGACTTCTTGAGCAACTTGAATGGCGATGGGGTCATTGTCGCTTGCGACAATATGAGCGGACGACAGGTTGGCAACTGCGAATGCAAGAATTCCGGTGCCGCACCCAAGGTCCAACACATTACAAGGGCTTTCATTCTTCAATATTGTTTCAATAGCATGAAGGCAACCTATCGTTGTGGCGTGGTGACCGGTTCCGAAGGCTTGGCCCGCATTGATGCGAATTGCTTTTGTCCCGGAATGTGGCGGAGGTTCGTTGTGATGGCCGTAGATGTAAAATTGACCAACGCGTATTGGCTTGAGGTTTTCTAAAGATTTCTCAACCCAATTTTCTTGGGGGAGCGGTTTGATTGTCAGACCATTGAGGAGATCGGAGGTGAGTATGGGAGTGAAAATTTCTGGCTCAATGAGTTCATCGAACAAGGCTTCGACCATCCAGCAATTCGCTGTTTCAGTTTCATAGCTTGATAGCGATAATGGCGCGGGATTCAGTGTTTCTTCCAGCTGATCAAGCAGCGGTCGAGCCTGGTCTTGGGTGATAGGAAAAGAAGCCGCCCACAGTTGGTTTGATGCCTTGCTACTCACGCGGGTTCCACAAACGAGTCGATGACGCGCTTGGTGTCAGCTTTTTCAAAATCGACGGTGAGCTTGTTGCCATCAATCTCAGCGATCGTCCCGTAGCCAAACTTTTGGTGAAAGACACGTTCGCCAGCTTTGTAAGACGATGCTGCGGGATCGCTCGTTGCAATCAATTCTCCGGCTTCGTCGATTACAATCGGCCCCTTGCGCGCATAGTGATCAATGAGGTCTAGATCTTCTCGCGAACGTTGGGCGCGGCGCCAACCTGGGCTTGAATAACCGCTGTCAAAGGAGGTCATTTCTAGCGGGCTTGTCTCACTTTCAGCGGTGTTGCCATACAGTCCGCGCTCGCTATCAATCTCCAAATGGTCCTCGGGTAGCTCATCCAGGAAACGCGATGGGATAGACGTTTGCCACCGCCCATGTATTTGCCGAGAAGAAGCAAATGAAATCATCACCCGCTCCATTGCCCTGGTGAGGCCTACATAGGCGAGGCGGCGCTCTTCTTCCAAGCCACGTACGCCTTCGTCCATGGAACGTTGGTGGGGAAACAGGCCTTCTTCCCATCCGGGTAGAAAGACAGAGGGAAATTCCAACCCTTTAGCGGAATGTAGGGTCATCAAATTGATTTTGTCTTCGGTACTGGCTTGTTCCAAATCCATGACCAGTGAAACATGCTCAAGATATTCTGGGAGGGATTGGAACTGAGCCATGCCATTCACGAGTTCTCGCAAGTTATCCAGACGAGACGGCGCGTTGGGTGATTTATCATTTTGCCACATTTCGGTGTAGCCAGACTCGTCAAGCACCAAGCCGGCAAGCTCAGTATGTGGAATTTCCCCCATCCGTGCGGTCCAATGTTCAACCATGGTCACGAAGGCTTTTAATGTCGAGCGCGGCTTAGGTTTCAGCTCGTCAGTTTCGACCAACATTTTCGTGGCCTTCATCAGGGATATTCGTTCTGAGCGAGCCAAGCCATGGAGGATGTTTAAGGTTGCTTTGCCCAGTCCACGTTTAGGCGTGTTGACAATGCGTTCAAAGGCCAAGTCATCATCGCGATTATAGATTAAACGGAAATAGGCGTGGGCATCGCGTATTTCTTGGCGTTCGTAGAAGCGAGGACCGCCGACAACGCGATAAGGTAAGCCGAGCGTGATAAATCGATCTTCAAATTCGCGCATTTGAAAGCTTGCACGAACCAAGATCGCCATGTCCCTGAGACGGTGATCGTTTCGTTGTAGGGCTTCTACTTCATCACATATAACGCGCGCTTCTTCAGCACCGTCCCACACGCCTTTTACTTTGATTTTTTCGCCGTCGTTTTTGTCCGTCCACAGCGTTTTTCCTAGTCTTTCTTCATTGCTGCTGATGAGACCTGACGCAGCGGCTAGAATGTGAGGTGTCGAACGGTAATTGCGTTCAAGGCGGATG
>JAJFIN010000209.1 GCA_021774955.1 Alphaproteobacteria bacterium
CGGCCTCGGTGATCGCTTGATTGGTGACGGCGGGTCCGGTCACGACACAGCGATTGGTAAAATCGATATCGCGGATTTTGTTGAACTTGCCCATGGCGATCATGACGCCATCGGCAAGGGGCAGCGCCCCACCGGAGAGCGACGTGCCAGCGCCACGCGGGACGATCTTGATTTTGTTGTCCGAGCAATAACGCATGATGAGCGATAGCTGTTCGACTGTCTCGGGCAGGACGACGACCATCGGGAGTTGGCGATAAGCGGTCAGCCCATCGCAATCATAAGCCCGCAAGGATGCCTCATCGGTGATGACATTGGCGGGCGGCACGATGGCGCGCAAGGTCTCGGCAATCTCAGTTCGACGAGCAAGGATGGAGGGGTCCGGCGCGGGAAGTTTCATAGATTGCTCGTACCGTCCGTCGACAGCTGAATGTGCCCGGTGGCTTCATCCCACTTCACCTGGAATGCTGGTCTCAGTCGTAACCCTTGGCCGCCGACTTGCTTGCGTGTGCGGACATCGAATTTATAACCGTGCCAAGGGCAAGTGACACAGCCGTCCTTTATTTCAGCTTCATCGAGCGGCCCTAAAATATGAGGACAGCGGAGCGAATAAGCGACGAGGTCTCCCTTCAATTCGACAATCCGAACTTTGTGGCCTGCCCATTCAATGGTTTGAGGGAGGTCGGTTCCGATATCCAGTGTCTCCGTGGGGGGATCAAGGCGGCCGCGATCAAGCTCTTGTTGGCGCGCGACCATCATGGCTTCGTCTTCATCCCAAAGAGTTTGATATACCGCACCGAGAACGTCACCAATATCTTTGGGGTCGACACCCTCCATAGGCGGTACAAGGAACTTTACTTGAACGCCGGTTTTATGATCGTCGATCACTTCCAGATTAGTCCAAATTTCCGAACCCTTACCCGGCCCGTCAATCGTGCGGGCGACATAGCGGTGGTTTGGCTTGTCAGTGACGAGTTCGATCAAGCCACCGTCGTCAGGCTGAGGCGTGGTTGAGGCCCGCGCCCGCCACCCCCAATCGCCATTGGCCTCAAGTCTGATCGATTTAAAAGTGCTGTCATGGAGCCAGGGCAGATGCTCCCAATCGTAAACATTTTCCCAGACGCGGGCGAGCGAGGCACCGAGCTGGCGCTCATAAGTTCCGGCAAGCACAAGCCCCAGCCCCAGCGGATCAACGCTGCATGGATTTTTGGCTAGGGGTTCGGTGTTGTTTTCGGTCATAATCGTTTCCGATGTTTTTATTTAAGGTGCCATATTAATGCGAACGCGACTAGACCTTGGCTGTGATACATTTCATCCTACCCTTCTTGTCACCCCGCGATACCGGATCGGGTCCGGCACAGGCCTGATCGCGGGGTCCAGGGGAACCAACCTGGAAGATGGATCCCGCGATCAAGTCGCGGGATGACATCGAAGAGAAGAGATGTCGCCTCGACAGTTCCGATATAACCCTCTTGTCACCCCGTGGCTTGACACAAGAAGTACGGGAGGGGTCCACGGAAGATTGCGAGGTTACAAGCAGCGGGATGACATTGGAGGAAAAAGATGAGTGGATCAGGCGTTACGTTAGAACTGGCAAAGCGTGCCGCGCAGCTGCGCTACGACGATCTACCGGCGCCGGTGGTGACGATTGCCAAGCAGTGTTTGCTCGATTGGATCGGCGTGACACTGGCGGGCGCGCGCGAACCTTTGGTCGAGATCTTGGGCGAAACACTCGAGGCCGGCTCGGCATCGGGCGTGACTTTGATTGGCCGTGGCGTGCACGCGTCGACATTGGACGCCGCTTTGATCAACGGCACGGCAAGTCACGCGCTTGACTATGACGACGTTCATTGGGTCATGCAGGGTCATCCGAGCGTGCCGGTCCTTCCGGCCTTGCTCGCCCAAGCCGAGGGAGAAAAAACCAGCGGCCAAGATTTGATCGCGGCTTTTGTCGCGGGCTATGAAGCCGAATGCGCAATCGGCGCGATGGTCAAGACTGATCACTACGAGGCGGGATTTCATGCCACCGGCACGCTCGGCACTTTTGGGGCGGCGGCGGCTTGCGCCAACCTGATGCAACTCGGCACAGACGTGACTGCTCATGCGTTCAGCTTAGCGGGCACGCAAGCGGCCGGGTTGAAATCGATGTTTGGCACCATGGCCAAGCCGTTTCATGCGGGCAAAGCGGCACAGAACGGATTGCTGGCGGCCCGGCTCGCGGCCGGTGGTTTTGTCGGGCGAACGGATATTCTGGAGGTTGATCAGGGATTTGCCAAAACGCATAGCACGAGCGTCAAGGAAGAAGCCGCACTGCGGGTCCCGAACCGAGACTTTTATCTGTTTGACAATTTGTTCAAGTACCACGCGGCCTGTTACCTGACCCATTCATCGATTGAAGCGCTGAAGGCTTTAGGTGCGGTGGAGGCATCAAATATCGCGGCGGTAAAACTGATTGTCGATCCGGGGCATCTGGCGGTTTGTAACATTGAAGAACCTACAACCGGACTTGAGACAAAGTTTAGCCTACGTCACACATCGGCGCTGGCACTGGCGGGTGAAGATACCGGCGCGCTCGAAACCTATGACGATGGTATGGCAGGCCGCGACGATCTCGTGGCATTGCGTCGCTTGGTTGGTGTCGAGACCGAAGCGAAGCGGGTCATGTGCACGGATGTCGAAGTTGCGATGAAGGACGGGAGTGCGCTGACGGGTTCGTTCGATTCCGGTATTCCCAATGCCGACCTCGACAATCAACAAGGGAAGCTGGAACAGAAGTTCCGCGCGCTTGTTGTACCGATTGTTGGAGAAGAGCGGGCGTGCGCGATCATGGATGCGGTGGGATCGCTTGAGGATGCGGATGATGTGCGGGAATTAGTTGAGATGCTTTCCCAATAGTTGTCATCCCGCTGCTTGACAGCGGGATCCATGCAGCATCGCAACCTTCCGTGGACCTCGCGATCAAGTCGCGGGGTGACATAATATAGGAATGCGTTGGGCTCGAACATTACAAAACATTTTCATTGTCATCCCGCTGCTTGCCAAAAGCTCCCTGTGGGATCCATGTAGCAGCGCAACCTTCCCTGGACCCCGCGATCAAGTCGCGGGGTGGCAAATGACGGGCGGGGGTGATCTCAATCCTCCGGCGCGACCGTCACCGTCAGCCCCTCAAGCGCCGCACTCACCTCGATCTGACAGCACAGCCGCGAGTTTGGTTTGCGTTCGGAGACTTCGGCGATGGCGCCGAGCATGTCGTCTTCGTCTTCTTCCATGGGCGAGAGTTTGGCGAGCCAGGCCTCATCGACAAAGACATGGCAGGTGCCGCAGGAGCAGGTGCCGCCGCAGGTGCCTTCGACGCCAAACGTGTCGGCATCGCGCAAGGTCTCCATGAGCGGCGCGCCGTCTTTAGCGTCAACTTCATGCGATGCGCCATCGCGGTCGATGACGTTGATCTTGGTCATGCAACTTCCTCAGTAAACTTCAAAGAGACCGGCGCCGCCCATGCCGCCGGCGACGCACATGGTGACGACGACATATTTGGCGCCGCGGCGTTTGCCTTCAATCAGAATGTGTCCGGCCATGCGCGCGCCCGACATGCCAAAGGGATGGCCGATAGATATGGCGCCGCCATTGACGTTGAAGATGTCATTAGAGATGCCGAGCTGGTCGCGGCAATAAAGGGTTTGCACGGCAAAGGCTTCATTCAATTCCCACAGATCGATGTCATCGATTTTGAGATTGTTGCGCCCCAAGAGTTTGGGCACCGCGAAGACCGGACCGATGCCCATTTCATCGGGATCGCAAGCCCCGACCACCATGCCGCGGAAAGCGCCCAAGGGCTGCAGGCCTTTTTTCTCAGCGAGTTTAGCTTCCATGACGATGCAGGCTGACGCCCCATCGGACAATTGACTGGCATTACCGGCGGTCACAAAGCCGCCTTCGATGACCGGCTTAAGCTTGGATAATCCTTCAAGCTCTGTTGACGGACGATTGCCTTCGTCTTTTTCTAGCAAAACTTCTTGCTTTGATGTTTCTTTGGTTTCTTTGTCGACCACAACTTTGACCGAAGCGAGCGGCACGATTTCATCGTCAAACTTTCCAGCCTGTTGAGCGGCGGCCGTACGCATTTGCGATTGCAGACCGTATTCATCTTGGAGGTCTCGGCTGACGCCATAACGTTTGGCGACCACATCGGCGGTTTCGATCATTGGCATATACATGTGCGGCGAGAGATCGAGCACGGCTTGCGATTCAGCACGGTAGGTATTGACGTGCTCATTGCGGGTTAGACTGATCGATTCCAAACCGCCCGCAACCATGATGTCGGCGGAACCCATGTTTATTTGCCCGGCAGCGGTGCCGATGGCCATCAGGCCGGATGAGCACTTGCGGTCGAGCGTCATGCCCGGCACGCCGTGACCGAAACCGGCAACCACGGTTGCCAGACGGGCGATGTTGAAAGTTTGCGCGCCCTGCTGGGTGCCGCAGCCCAAAATGCAATCGTCGATCTCCCCCGGTTCCACCCCGGCGCGCTCGGCGGCTGCCTTGACGACATGGCCGCCCAGGACGGTCGCGTCGGTGTCATTGAAAGCGCCTCGGAAAGCGCGGCCGATGGGCGTACGCGCGGTGGAGACGATGACGGCTTCTCTCATGATGAATTCCTCATTTGGCGTTTTGTCGCTCGAGAGTGTTATACCGGAACCACGAAGGTCATCCAGCCCTGAATCACTTCTTGGTTATTTTGATTCATTCCTGAGAGCGTAATGTCGATTCGGTTTTCCGCCCCCTCTTGGTATTTCTTAGTGACCGAACCGTGGAATGTAAGCGTGTCGCCCGGCACCAAAGACCCACGCCAGCGTATGCCGGTCTTGCGACAATTCTCGGCGCCAAATTGGCGGGTCGGATTGATGGTGAGGATCGCCGCCGGCAGCATGCCGATGACGATAGGGCCATCAAGGCCCGCCTCTCTGGCATAGTCTGTATCGTGATGGACCGGCTGGAAGTCGCCCGACGCGCCCTGATAGCGCACGATGTCGGTCTGGCTGATCGGGCCATAGGTATAGGGTTCGATCTCGGCGCCTTCGGTGATGTTGTTCCATTTTGTTGTCATGGGTTTTTCTCTTTACCTCAACCTAACCATTGTCATCCCGCTGCTTGACAGCGGGATCCATGTAGCGCTGCAACCTTCCGTGGACCCCGCGATCAAGTCGCGGGGTGACAAGAGGGGCAAGTCGCGGGGTGACAAGAGGGGCAAGTCGCGGGGTGACGAGAAGGGCAAGTCGCGGGGTGACGAGAAGGGCAAGTCGCAGGGTAACAATTTCTTTTTCATTGTGGCTCCACGATGGTCATTTTGCCTTCCGCGACCAAGGCGCCGGTCTCGTCGTGATAGTCGGTAACAATATCAACGAACAACAAAGTCTTGCCGCTCTTCGAGGTTTTCTCCCACATGCGATCGACGCGGCCTTGGCAGGTCAGCTTGGTACCAGCCACGGGCGGCGGTCCAAAGAAGGTATATTCCTGCTCGGCATGAAGCGCTTTGCTGGGGTCTTGTTTGACCGCCTCGAGTGGGTTGGCGCCTTCAACGCGGCGTTCCCAAAAGAAGCTGGTTGTCAGGTAGGTGGCGGGCACAATGATTTCGCCATTGAAATTGTAGTCTTCCGGGTCTGCTCCAATGGCCTCTATGAACTCGGCGACTTTGCCGTGCTCGATGAGGAGGGTATAGGGTTTGGCTTTATGACCCTCGGCTGTGCGGTCGACCATGGATTACTCCTTAGGCTGTCATTCCGCGGCTTGACCGCGGAATCCATACAGCGGTGCGATTACCCGTGGACCCCGCGATCAAGTCGCGGGGTGACAGGAGGGGTGTTTCGCGGGGTGACAATGATAAGATCGGTATGCGGACGACCATGCTCAAGCCCTCTGACTACTGACAGACACGACTTCGCCGGTCATGTAGGACGAATAATCGCTGGCGAGGAAGACAATGACATTGGCGACTTCCCAGGTCTCGGCAGCGCGACCAAAGGCTTCGCGCGACGTTAATTCCGCCAGTAATTCGTCCGACGTGACCTTGTTTAAAAACTCATGCATGGCGAGGCTCGGCGCGACGGCATTGATGCGGATATTGTGCGCGGCGGCTTCGAGGGCGGTGCAGCGGGTCAGCGCCATGACACCGGCTTTGGCGGCAGCATAATGAGCTTGCAATTCCTGAGCGCGCCAGGCAAGGACCGAAGCATTGTTGACGATCACGCCGGCCTTGCGTTCGATCATGTGCGGCAGCATGGCGCGCATCATGCGAAAGGTGCCGGTCAAGGTGATGTCGATGACCGCGTTCCATTGCTCGTCGGTCATGTCAACCACAGCTGCCGAACCGCCGAGCCCGGCATTGTTAATGAGCACATCGACATGGCCGAGTTCAGCAACCGCGCCTTTGATCAGGGTTTGAACTTCTTCTTCTTTGGTGACATTGCACAAAAGGGTTGCTGGTTTCTGCCCAGTCTCATCGGCAAGGCGGGTCTGCGCTTCGCCCAGACGACGCTCATGGATATCGCTGATCATGACGCGCGCGCCCTCTTCCAAACAACGCTTGGCGGTGGCAAAACCGATGCCTGTGCCCGCCGCGGCGGTAAGCAGAACGGATTTGCCTTTCAGAAGGTTATGGCCTTCGACATAAGGCGGTGCGTTGCTCATCTGACTATTACCTTCTTCATGTATTACCGCGCGGTTCTCTCGGCAGGCCGAGCGCGCGTTCAGCAATGATATTACGTTGGATCTGATTGGTCCCGGCATAAATTGTGTCGGCGCGGGAAAAGAGAAATACTTTTTGCAATCCGTTTAATTGGTATGGCGCAGCATCGCCAATCTCTGCCTCATCGCCTAAGATGTCCATGAACAGCTCACCAAGATTGCGGTGCCAAGTGGCCCAATAGATTTTGTAGATCAGCGCTTCCGGTGCGAGTTCAGCCTTCTCGGCTTTGGTCAGCATGCGCAGGGAATTAGCACGCATGATTTTAAGCCGCATCCAGGCATCGGCCAAGCGCTGGCGGATATGAGGGTCTTTGATCTTGCCGTTGCGCTTGGCGATCTCGACGATCTCATAAAGTTCATTACGGAAGTCCATTTGTTGACCGAGCGTCGAAGCGCCGCGCTCAAAGGCGAGCGTGCCCATGGCCACTTTCCAGCCATCGCCCGGTGCGCCAACCACATTTTCTGCTGCTGTCCGGGCGCCATCGAAAAAGACCTCATTGAATTCGGCATCGCCGGTCATCTGTTTGATCGGGCGGATGTCGACGCCCTCCTGGTCAAGCGGGACAAGTAAGTATGACAGGCCCTTATGGCCTTGCGTGCCTTCTTCGGTGCGGGTGACGACAAAACACCAATCGGCAAATTGGGCGAGCGAGGTCCAAATTTTTTGGCCTTCGATGACCCATTCTTTGCCGTTGAGGCCGTCCTCTAACCAAGCTTTGGTGCGGACATTGGCGAGATCCGATCCGGCATTGGGTTCGGAAAATCCCTGGCTCCACAATTCATCACCGGCAGCAATGGGCGGCAGGAAACGTTTTTTTTGTTCGTCGGTGCCAAAGGCTAAAATGGTGGGACCCGCTAGTTCAACACCCAAATGACCGGTGCGCCCCGGCCCGCCCGCGCGGGCATATTCTTCGGCAAAGATGACTTGTTGGCTCAGCGTCGCATCGCGCCCACCATATTCTTTGGGCCAGGCGATGCAGCTCCAGCCATGGCGGCCCATATGGCGTTCCCATTCGCGGCGTTCGGCAAACATTTCCGATTGATCGCCAGAGCCGCCGCGATAGCGCACATGTTTAAAATCGCCGGACAAGTTTTCACTGAACCAGGTCGCGACTTCGTCACGGAAGGTTTCGTCCTCGGGGCTGAAATTGAGATCCATCAGACCGTCCCTCCATATTTGAAGTGGTCGACGCTTGTATCGAAAGCTTCGATTGCCTTGGCAACGCGTTCGCGATGGTATGCGGGGTCACCGAGATAAGAACGGCTGGCGCGGGCCCGCTTGAAATAAAGATGAGCGTCATGCTCCCAGGTGACGCCGATGCCGCCATGAAGCTGGATCGCATCGCCAGCACATTTGAAATAGGTATCCGAGCAATAGGCTTTGGCCATAGAAGCAACCTCGGCGAGTTCGTCTGTTCCTTCATCGACAATGCAAGCGGCGTAGTAAACCGCCGAACGAGCTGATTCCACCTCGACCATCATGTCGGCGCATTTGTGTTTGACCGCTTGGAAGCTGCCAATGGGGCGACCAAATTGAACGCGCTCTTTGACATATTCGACGGTCTTATCGAGACATTCCTGTGCACCGCCGACTTGTTCTGCGGCGAGCGCAAGCGCTGCAATGTTAAGCGTTTTGTCGAGGGCATCGGCAGCGGTGCCTGGTGCGCCAAGGCAAGCGCTCCCGGAGACACTCACATTGTTGAGTTCAATTTGGGCTTGCGGGCGGGTCTGGTCCATGGTGACGAGCCGCGTGCACGCCATTCCGTCAAGCGTGCCCTCAAGAGCAAAGAGTGAGAGACCCTCGCATCCCTTGCTGCCTTCTTTGCGCGCGGCGATTATCAGAAGATCCGTGTCGAGACCATCGACAACATGCCGTTTGACCCCATTGAGGACAAAACCATCGCCGTCTTGGCGCCACGTCGCATTGATATCCTCTAAATTCCAACCCATCGAAGGTTCACTGAAAGCAAGCGATGCAGACAGCTCACCTGCTGCGATACGGCCTAGAAGATCCGACTTCTGATCTTCGTTGCCTTGAAAAAGAACGGCCTGCCCGGCAAGAGCACTGGTTGCAAAGAAAGGAGCACAGGCCAAGCGCCGGCCCATCTCTTCTTGCAAGATCACCAGCTCGACCATGCCCAACCCAAGACCCCCATAAGCCTCAGGCACAACCATTGCCGCCCACCCCATTTCCTGGGCTATGTTGGCCCAAAGCGCTTCATCGTAGCCGCTGTCGCTCTCCATCACGGCGCGTGCGCGTTCCGATGTTGCATGCTCAGCCAAAAACTTCCGGGCGCTGTCACGGATGAGTTCTTGTTCTTCGGTAAAGGCGAAGTTCATGGGGTGCCTCCGTGCGAAATTGAAGAGGAGACTTTACCCAACAGGTTGTCACCCCGCGACTTGATCGCGGGGTCCACGGGAGCCAACGCACGTTGCATGGATTCCGCGGTCAAGCCGCGGAATGACAGTGTAATATTCAAAATAACCTTCATCCCTCAGGTCCCATAGGTTTTTTGCGGGGCTGGTTGTTCGGCGATGATTTTCGCAACTGCACCACCGACATCTGCCGGGTCCCAACGCGCGCCAATGTCGACGAGGGCGCCCATGCGATAACCATCGGCCAAGCCGATCATGCCGCCTTTGACTTCGAAAATGCATCCGGAAACGTCTTCCGATTGTTCGGAGCCGAGCCAAGCCACCAGCGGCGCGACATTGGCCGGATCGTTTTCATCGAACCCTTCATCGGGTTTGGCCATGTCATCAGCAAAAACCTCTTCGGTCATGCGGGTGCGGGCGGCCGGTGCCAGCGCATTGGAGGTAATGCCGTAACGGCCAAGCTCTGCGGCTTGAACCAGGGTCAGTGTGGCGATGCCGCCTTTGGCCGCCGAATAAGACGATTGGCCGACCGAACCCTGAAGGCCCGCGCCCGAACTGGTATTGATAATGCGGGCGTTGATTTTGTTGCCTTGCTTGACTTCATTGCGCCAATAAGCGCAAGCGTTTGACGCCATGGCGAAATGGCCTTTGAGATGAACGCGGATGACGGCATCCCATTCTTCTTCCGAGGTGCTGACAAACATCCGATCTCGGACGAAACCGGCATTGTTGACAAGCACATCTAAACCCCCGAAAGTATCAATGGCCGCCTTGATGATTTGACCAGCGGTCTTGAAATCAGCGACGTCCCCATAAGACGCTATTGCCTCACCACCCATGGCTTTGATTTCGGTAACCACATCATCGGCGGGAGATGTGTCCACGCCTTCACCGTGATTGCTGGTGCCTAGATCGTTGACCACGACCTTGGCGCCCTGGCGGGCAAACTCCAGCGCGTATTCGCGGCCCAACCCGCGGCCTGCCCCGGTCACGACAACAATACGGCCTTCACAAATCCCAGTCATGTTCACTCGCTCTTTCTAATTCAATCGTTCGATGATGGTGACATTGGCCTGGCCGCCGCCTTCACACATGGTTTGCAGGCCATAACGTCCACCGGTGCGTTCAAGTTCGTGCAACAAGGTCGTCATGAGACGTGCACCGGTGGCGCCCAAGGGATGACCGAGCGAAATCGCGCCGCCATTGACATTGACTTTGCCGAGATCAGCGCCAGTTTCTTTAGCCCAGGCCAACACAACCGAGGCAAAGGCTTCGTTGATTTCGACGAGATCGATATCGTCGAGCGACATGCCTGCTTTGTTGAGCGCATATTTTGTTGCTGGAATGGGGGCGGTGAGCATCATGACCGGGTCATCGCCACGCACGCTCAAATGATGGATGCGAGCGCGTGGGTTGAGGTTGTGGTCCTTCACGGCCTGCTCTGACGCCACGAGAATGGCCGCCGCGCCATCGGAAATCTGACTGGAAACACCGGCGGTGATACGCCCACCCGGTTCCAATGGTTCAAGCGACGCCATGCGCTCTAGCGAGGTATCACGGCGCATTGTTTCATCATCCGTGAACGTTCCAATGGGCGCGATCTCGCGTTTGAAATAACCTTGATCCGTGGCATGCACTGCACGCTCATGGCTTTGCAGGGCGAATTGCTCCATATCCTCGCGGGAAATATCCCACTTCTCGGCAATCATTTGGGCCGAGCGGTATTGCGACAATTGATCGGGACCATAGCGGGCGACCCAACCGGGCGAGCCAGTGAAGGGATCATCAAAGCCCAAAGGCTTGGCCGCCAACATGGCCATAGCGATGGGGATCTGCGTCATGTTCTGGACGCCGCCGGCGACCACCAGATCTTGCGTTCCGCTCATCACGCCTTGCGCGGCAAAGTGCACCGCCTGCTGCGATGACCCACACTGACGATCAATGGTCGTGCCGGGGATGGCCTCTGGCATGCCGGCGACAAGCCAACAAGTGCGCGCGATATCGCCTGCTTGAGGTCCAATGGCATCGACGCAACCATAGACGACATCGTCGACCGCCATCGGGTCGACGCCAGAGCGATCCATCAGAACTTTGATCGGATGGGCCCCGAGATCGGCCGGATGCATTTCAGCCAGGCTGCCTTTTCTGCGTCCGACCGGTGTGCGCACGGCATCGATAATGTAAGCTTCAGACATTGCGGCTCTCCTTGTTGTTTCTTGTTGTTATCCAATAGAAGCCATTTCGATTGGCAAACAGTCTACCTTTGTCATTCCGCGGCTTGACCGCGGAATCCATGCAGCCCTTGCAATCGCCCGTGGACCCCGCGATCAAGTCGCGGGGTGACAAGGAGTAGTGAAATGTTTCACCCTGGTCTCGAAGGGTCATTGCATTACACTCCCAAATGTTTCGCCGGGTCCGACTGGCTTGTTTCCCTGTAATACCCGCGCGTCGACGCGGGCTAAATGAAAGCTCTTGTCGCCCCACGCTCCTTGAAGCGCCCAGGTGCGTTTCATCCAGAGGTGAAGATTGACTTCCGCCGTGTAGCCCATGGCGCCGTGACATTGAATGGCGGTCTTGGCTGCCAGTTCGGCCGCTTCACAGGCGGCAAGTTTGGCGTGAGACACATGAGCGTCCGTGTCGGGATCATTGTTGGCGATTGAGTAAGCGGCGCGGTAGATCACCGGCTTGGCAAATTCGGTTTTGACAGCGACGCTTGCCAGGTGATGTTTGACGGCTTGAAAGGCACCAATGACCTGACCGAATTGTTTGCGCTCACTGACATAGGCGACCGCCATTTCGGTCATGCGGTTAGCGAGCCCTGCGCATTGGGCGGCGGCAAAGAGTGCACCACGATTGAGAGCGGCATCCCATAGCGGCTGACCGGTTTCAGCGTCGGCAACTTTGGTATCGGCCGATGGGGGCCACTCAACTTTGAAGAGATGA